>JBGTEC010000287.1:0-13717 GCA_041747995.1 Wenzhouxiangella sp. | reverse complement strand
TGAAGTTTTAAGGAATACGGAATTCATCATGGCAAGAGACAACAATAGCGACGATCTGATCGAGAAACTGGTTGCCGTCAATCGCGTGGTCAAGGTGGTCAAGGGTGGACGTCAGTTCAGCTTTACCGCCCTGTCAGTGGTTGGCGACGGCGATGGCAAGGTCGGATTTGGCTACGGCAAGGCGCGCGAAGTGCCGCTGGCGATTCAAAAAGCCATGGAACGCGCCCGCCGCGACATGGTTCGCATTTCCCTGAATGAAGGCACGCTGTGGCACTCGGTCAAGGCGCGTCACAGTGGGTCGCGCGTGTACATGCAACAGGCTTCGGAAGGTACCGGTGTGATCGCCGGTGGTGCCATGCGCGCCGTATTCGAAGCGGTTGGAGTACATAACGTGCTGGCCAAGAGCGTTGGGTCGAACAACCCGATCAATCTGGTTCGCGCCACCATGAAAGGCCTCCAGGCTATGGTTTCACCGGAAAAGGTGGCTATCAAGCGTGGCAAGCCCATCGAGGAGATTCTGGAACAACATGGCTAAGAAATCAGCATCCAGGCTGCGCGTCACACAGGTTCGCAGCACCATCGGAACGATCCAGAGTCACCGCGCCACCATTCGCGGCCTTGGTCTGCGTCGGATGAATCATACGGTAGAGCTTGAAGACACCCCGGCGGTGCGCGGGATGATCAATAAGGTCAACTACCTGGTGCGGGTCGAAGAGACCTGAACACATCGAATTTATTAGGAACCGGTCATCATGAAACTCAATTCCGTCCAGCCGGCTGAAGGCAGCCGCAAGACTCGCAAACGCGTCGGCCGTGGTATTGGCTCGGGCCTTGGCAAGACCGCCGGGCGCGGACACAAAGGCCAGAAATCACGCTCGGGTGGCTACCACAAGGTGGGTTTCGAAGGCGGCCAGATGCCGCTGCAGCGCCGGCTTCCGAAGGTTGGTTTCAACTCGGCTGTCAACCGCAAGACCCGCGAGATCCGTCTGTACCAGATCAACATACTGGAAGGCGATACTGTCGACGTCGATACACTCAAGGCCGCCGGCCTGGTGCCAAACGACACCGAGCAGGTTCGCTTGATCTGCAAGGGCGACATCGAGCGCGCGGTCACCATTCGTGGCATGCATGTCACAGCCGGTGCCGTCAAGGCGATTGAAGCCGCAGGCGGAAAAGTCGAATAATGGCTCGCGCTGGCTCGGAAATGGCAGGCATGCTCGGCGGCATTGGGCGCCTGAAGGAGCTGCGGCAACGCCTGTTCCTGGTGCTGGTTGCCTTGCTGGTATTCCGTTTCGGTACTTTCATACCGGTACCGGGAATCAACCCGGCGGCGCTGGTCGAACTGATGGACATGACCCGTGGCACGATCGTCGACATGTTCAACATGTTCTCCGGCGGTGCCCTGGGTCGTTTCTCGATCTTCGCGCTGGGCGTGATGCCTTATATCTCTGCGGCGATCATTATGCAGTTGATGAGCCATGCCATTCCCCAGTTGCAGCAGTTGCGCAAGGAAGGCGAGGCAGGGCGACGCAAGATTACCCAGTACACCCGCTATTTCACGGTCATTCTGGCCGCGTTTCAGTCATTCGGAGTTGCCATCGCCCTGCAGAACCAGGGTGCAGGGGCCGGTTTGCCGGTCGTTATTGCACCGGGTCCGGGATTCGTGTTGGCCGCTGTGGTCACGCTGACCGCTGGCACTGTCTTCCTGATGTGGTTGGGTGAGCAGATCACCGAGCGCGGTATCGGCAATGGTATCTCGATCATTATTTTCGCTGGAATCGTCGCTGAACTGCCCAACGCCATTGGTTCGACGCTGGAACTGGTCAATACCGGGCAGCTTGGAATTGCGACGGCGACGTTGCTGTTGATGATGGCGCTCGTAGTCACCGGCGGAGTGGTGTTCGTTGAGCGCGGCCAGCGTCGGATCACAGTCAATTACGCGCAGCGTCAGGGCCGAAAAGCCTATCGCAGCCAGTCGACGCATTTGCCATTGAAGGTCAATATGGCGGGTGTAATTCCAGCGATTTTCGCTTCCAGTCTGGTGCTCTTTCCGGCCACCATCTCGACCTGGTTTGGCCAGGCCGAAGGTGTGACCTGGTTGCAGACGGTCGCCGAGCAGATGCGTCCTGGTCAGCCGATCTACATTGCGCTGTATGGGGGTCTGGTCGCCTTCTTCTGTTTCTTCTATACCGCGATCGTCTTCAATTCGCGTGAGACGGCAGATAACCTGAAGAAGTCGGGCGCTTTCATTCCCGGCATTCGGCCAGGTCGTCAAACAGCCGACTATATCGATTACGTTTTGACTCGCCTGACCACGGTGGGAGCCATTTACCTGGTCGCAGTGGTTTTACTGCCTGAGTTTCTCATCATGCAATGGAGTGTGCCGTTCTACTTTGGTGGCACGTCTCTGCTCATTATCGTAATCGTAACCATGGACTTCATGGCTCAATTGCAGGCTCACCTGATGTCTCATCAGTATGACAGCCTGCTCAAGAAGTCCAATCTCAAGAACTATGGTCGTTCTGGCACGGTTCGGCGTTAACGACATTTTGGCAATAGGTCCCGGAGTAGCAAAATGAAAGTTCAGGCATCGGTCAAGAAAATCTGCCGCAATTGCAAGATCGTGCGTCGCCAGGGTGTGGTGTACGTGATTTGCAGCGACCCTAAGCACAAGCAGCGTCAGGGCTGATTCAGGCTGGATGCTGGATCGGGACTTGATGAAATTCCGCAACACCGCTATAATTGCGGGTTTGCGCTGATTCGACGCAACAGGTTTTACGGAGAACATACATGGCTCGTATAGCAGGCGTCAACCTGCCCGTGCAAAAGCACATTTGGGTGGCACTGACGCACATTTACGGTATCGGTCGTACTCGTTCCTACGGGATCTGCGAGGCCACGGGTGTGGCACCGGAGACCAAGGTTCGGGATCTGACTGAAGCCGAGCAGGAAAAATTGCGCCAGGAGATCGGCAAGATCACGGTTGAAGGTGATCTGCGTCGGGAAGTGGCAATGAATATCAAGCGTCTGATGGATCTGGGTTGCTATCGCGGCCTGCGTCATCGTCGCGGGCTTCCGGTCCGTGGTCAGCGCACCCGTACCAACGCCCGTACCCGAAAGGGTCCGCGTCGTCCGATTCGTTGAGGTAGAGCAACATGGCAAAGCAGACAGCCAAGGGCAAGAAGAAGGTCAAGAAGGTTGTGGTTGACGGTATTGCCCACGTGCATGCATCGTTCAACAACACCATCATTACCATCACCGATCCTCAGGGCAATGCCCTTTCCTGGGCGACCAGCGGTGGCTCGGGATTCCGTGGCTCGCGCAAGTCGACCCCGTTTGCCGCCCAGGTTGCGGCGGAAAACGCCGGCCGAACCGCTCTGGAATACGGCATGAAGAACCTGGAGGTTCGGGTCAATGGCCCCGGGCCAGGTCGGGAATCTTCGGTTCGCTCGCTCAATGCGGTCGGCTTCAAGATTACCAATATCATCGACGTCACGCCGATTCCGCACAATGGCTGTCGTCCTCCCAAGAAGCGTCGCGTTTGACGATTTCGAACATCGGAATTCAAGAATATGGCTAGATATATCGGACCCACCTGCAAGCTCGCACGCCGCGAGGGCATGGACCTGAACCTGAAGAGCCCGGCCCGTGGCCTGGACTCGAAGTGCAAGCTGAACCAGCCGCCAGGGCAGCATGGTGACAGCCGTCGCCAACGCCTGTCGGACTACGCCCTGCAGCTGCGCGAGAAGCAGAAGGTTCGTCGGATTTACGGCGTGCTGGAAAAGCAGTTTCGGAATTACTACAAGGAATCGGCGCGCTTGAAGGGCGCAACCGGTGAGAACCTGTTGCAACTGCTTGAAGGCAGGCTGGATAACGTGGTCTACCGCATGGGCTTTGCCGTGACTCGCGCTCAGGCGCGCCAAATGGTCAGCCACAAGTCGGTCGAGGTCAACGGCAAGGTGGTGAACATCGCTTCCTACCAGGTCAAGCCGGAGGATCGGATTTCGGTCCGCGAAAAGGCCCGAAAGCAACTTCGCATCCAGGAGTCGATCAATCTCGCCAAGGAGTTGGATCTGGTTCCGGCCTGGATTGATGTCAACTTCGAGAAGATGGAAGGTGTCTACAAAAGCGTGCCGGATCGTGACGATCTGCCGCCAGACATCAACGAAAGTCTGATAGTCGAGTTGTACTCGAAGTAATTAATTGGCGCCGACGCTGTGTCGGCATCACCGGAACGAAGAATTTTTCAGAGAGGCACTACATGTCAGGCCAGATAAGCGAACTTATCGGCACGATGCTCAAGCCGAAGGGACTGTTGGTAGACGAGATCTCCCCGCGCCGCGCCCGTATCACCCTGGAGCCGCTGGAGCGCGGTTTTGGTCATACGCTGGGCAATGCCCTGCGCCGCGTTCTGCTGTCTTCGATACCCGGATGTGCAATCACCGAAGTCGAAATGGATGGCGTCCTGCACGAGTACACGGCCGTGGAAGGCCTGCAGGAAGATATCGTCGAGGTCATGCTCAATCTCAAGGATGTCGCAGTATTGATGCATTCGCGGGAAGAAGCAGTGCTGACCCTGTCGAAGGACAAGGCTGGGCCCGTGACGGCTGGCGATATTCAGCTCGACCATGATGTCGAAATCGTCAATCCCGACCACGTGATCTGTAACTTGACCAAGAACTCCAAGTTGCGTATGCAGATCAAAGTGAGCCGTGGCGTTGGCTACCAGCCTGCGACGGCAGTCAAGTTCAACGAGGACGAGACACGTCCGATCGGGCGACTGTTGCTGGACGCGTCCTATTGCCCTGTCCACCGCGTGGCCTACAGTGTCGAGAGTGCCCGCGTTGCCCAAAGAACCGACCTCGACAAGCTGGTGCTGGATATCGACACCAATGGCACGCTGAGCTGCGAGGATGCGGTGAAACTGGCCGCAGGCATTCTTGTCGACCAGATGTCGGTCTTTGTCGATTTCGTGGCGCGCGAGAAGGATCAGGCCGAGATCAGCACCGAGACATTTGATCCGGTTTTGATGCGACCGATCGATGACCTTGAGCTGACGGTTCGTTCGGCCAACTGTCTAAAGGCCGAGCATATCCAGTACGTTGGGGATCTTGTCCAGCGGACCGAGACTGAATTGTTGAAAACCCCGAACCTGGGCAAAAAATCGCTCACTGAAATCAAGACAGTGCTAGCGTCTCATGATCTCACCCTGGGTACACGCCTTGAAAACTGGCCGCCAGCCAGCCTGGCCCGCACAGAGCGTTAAGGAGAACACCAATGCGTCATCGCAAAGCAGGGCGTCAGCTCAATCGAAATTCGTCACATCGTCGCGCGATGTTTCGTAATATGACCACCAGCCTGTTCCAGCACGAGTTGATCAAGACAACCTTGCCCAAGGCCAAGGAGTTGAGGCGTGTGGCCGAGCCCCTGATTACCCTCGCCAAGGAAGACACGGTAGCCAAGCGTCGCCTGGCTTTTGACCGCTTGCGCGACAAGGAGGCTGTTGGCAAGTTGTTCAGCGAGATCGCACCGCGGTATTCGCAACGACCCGGTGGTTACCTGCGTATCCTCAAGTGCGGCTTCCGAGCCGGCGACAACGCACCGATGGCCTATGTCGAACTGGTTGATCGGCCGGACGCACCCGGCAACGAATCAGCTGACTGATTCCGGTACCTTCTGACCGGAGGTTCAGGAAAGCCCGGCCCCCGTGCCGGGCTTTTTCTTTTTTTGCGACTCGTCGGCTACAATGGCGACCAGAACTCACCCACGGCCACCGCCATGCGATCGCTCCTTGTCATTATTGCCTGTTTGACCATCATGCTGCTTGGGCTGTTCGGAACCGCAGCCATCCTCTTTGACGAGGGTCGGATCAAGTCTCTGGTTGCTCGCCATATCGAGAACCACACCGGCCACCGTGTCGAAATTCAGGGCGCGCTCAAGCTGCGATTGTTTCCAAATGTGAACCTGAGCGCAGAACGTGTGGTGTTATTGAGGCCCGATGCTGTTGAGGGTCCGGTATTTTTTACAGCCGACACACTGGACATGCAGGTTCGCCTCCTGCCTCTGATCCGTGGCAGGGTAGATGCCACCGAGGTCCGTCTGGGTGGGGCGCGCATCAACTTTGCTTCGGACCAGTCTGAAATTGAGCCCGGAGCCGGAAGCGACCGACACCGGCTTGAAGGGCCCATTGTCATTGATGGCGTTTTCGTTACCACCGGTGATGGCAACGAGGATGACCGAGAGACGCTGGAGATCGATCAGGTGATCCTGAGCGATTTCGCCTTTGGTCAGCCCTTGCAGTTTGACTTTCGCGGCAATATTGGTGAACCCGGATTCTTTGATGTGGTTGAGATCGATGGCCTGATGGTGCTCAACCCGGCAGGCCAGATGCGGTTGTCCAACCTGCGATTGCGTGGGTCTCTGGGCGATGGTCTGTACAAGATCGGAATGCTGGGTAACGCCACCTTCGCCGTGAGTCCGCATTTGCACGTGTCAGTCGACGGTGGGCGCCTCACGGTGAACGATAAGGAATTCGAACTGGACATGGAATACTTGGGCACCGCACGGCCGTATTTTTCTGCAAATATGGTCGCCAAGTCGGTTGAGATGGAAGTCACAGATATCCTGGGGTTTCTGGCGTCCTTGCCTTACGAAGCGGATGATTCCCCCCTCTTGACTGCATTCCGTGGAATGGATTTCGATGCTTCCCTAAAGGCCGGCAGGATCGGTCGAACGGGAATGAGCCTGAGCGACGTCTCATTCCTGATGTCCGGCGTCGGTGGGCGAGTTTTGATCGAGACCATGCAAGCCGGCATCCCTGACGGTTACGTGACTGGAAAAGGCGAGCTTGATCTGAGGCCACCAGAACCGCGCTGGCGTGTTACCACGCAGTGGGAAGTTGCCAATCTGGCGCGTTCCCTGGATGCCTTGTTGCTGGATTGGGATCTGGATGGCGCGGGTACAATGACATTGGACATGGAATCGGCATCTCCAAACAGCGATCCGGGGCCTCTCCCCTGGACGGGCACCGGCCATATTGAACTCTGGGACGGCCAGTGGCCCAAACTGGGGCAGTTGGCACCAGCGTCGTCTACGTTCTCCACCATCGATAGGTTCGATTATCTCCGATCAGGCCTATCGTTCAGGCCGTCACAATTGGCATTTTCGGGACTTCAGCTGGTTACTGGTGGTACGGTTATTGAAGGAGATGTCCTGGTTTCGATCCCGGGAGAGAACCTGGCAGGCAGCATGTACGTGACCGGCGAAAATGGCGAGTTTGTCATGGTGCAGGTCAGCGGGACGATCGATCAGCCGGGTGTACAGCAGGTGCCATTCGGGTCGCAGCCATCTCCGTGAGCCTGGCTCGTGACCACGCCGTCGCCTTGTCCGCGGCCTTCGGCGCCTTCGCGCTGTGGGGGCTGGCGCCCATTTACTTCAAACTGTTTGGCGCGGTATCGGCGCATGAAATCATCGCTCATCGGATCATCTGGTCGGTTTTCTTTCTTGCCGGTGTTCTGGCCCTGCGTCATCGCAGCAAGCTGGGCGAGCGACTTCAGATCAGCCGAAAAACCCTGGGCGCCCTGGCGATCAGTGGCACGCTGATCGTCGTTAACTGGTTGATCTTTGTTTTTGCAATCAATACTGATCGCGTTTTGTCGACCAGCCTGGGTTATTTCATCAACCCATTGGTGGCGGTCGTTCTGGGCTTGGTGATTTTCCGCGAAAAGCTGGTGCCTGTTCAAACTCTGGCGGTGCTGATAGCGGCGTCGGGGACCTTGTACCTGACGTTGCGGGTCGGACAGTTTCCCTGGATTGCTCTGGGTTTGGCTGGCTCGTTCGCGCTGTATTCCCTGGTCCGGAAGTTGACCGATGTCGGGCCGATGGTCGGGCTGTTTTGGGAAACGGTTCTGATGATGCCATTCGCCGTCATATGGCTGGTGCTTCTTGGCCGCCAGGAACAGTTGGTGTTCAACCTGACAAACTGGGGACTTGCCGCGCTACTGATCGGAACAGGCCTGGTGACTGTCATTCCCTTGCTGCTTTTTGCTACCGGCGTTCGTCGATTGCCCTTGAGTACTGTCGGCATCATGCAATATCTGGCACCCAGCATCACCTTCATCCTGGCGGTTTTTGTTTACGCAGAACCCTTCACCGTCGACCATGCCATGACGTTTGGCTGTATCTGGGTTTCACTGGCGCTGTTTTCGTGGGCTGGCTGGACACGAATGAAGCGGGCAAGGATTCCGGTCTGATGGCAACAGGTTCTGAGGCGCTGAAGCGTCCCGGCAGTCGACGCGTGGCATCGCTGGGTGCACTCCGGCCGTTCCTCGGCCGCTATCGCCTCCAGATCGGCCTCGCTGGCTTGTTTCTGGTCATTTCCGCCGCCGGTGCGCTGGCGATACCGGCTGCCGTGGGCCAGGTCATTGACCGGGGTTTCGTGGCCGAAGACCTTGAGCATATCAATCGCTGGTTCTGGCTGCTTTTCGCCGCTGCCATGGTGATGGCGGTCGGCGGGGGGCTGCGCTTTTACTGGGTGAGCTGGATTGGCCAGCGTGTGGTCGCCGATATCCGCACAACCGTGTTCGAGCGTGTGCTTGCCATGAGCCCTGAATTTTTCGCCCGCACCCGGACCGGCGAAGTGCTTTCCCGACTGAATACCGACACCACGCTGATCGAAACGTTGGTGGGGTCGACCATTTCATTCGGCATTCGCAATCTGCTCATGCTCGTCGCCAGTTCCATTGCACTGGCGCTGACCGCGCCGTCGCTGGCCGGGGTGATCGGCTTGCTGATCGTGATGATCATTCTTCCGGTGATCCTGCTCGGGCGTTGGGTAAGAAAACTGTCGCGCCGCGCGCAGGATCGAATCGCCGATATCAGCGCCCTGGGTGATGAGGCGATCAACGCGGTACAGACGGTTCAGGCCTTCGCCCAGGAGCAACAGGAGGCGCGTCGCTTCGGCCAGACGGTTGAAGCGGCAGTCGAGGCCAACCGGCGACGAATTCTTGCCAGCACCTTGCTGATCGTCATGGTCATTCTTCTGACCTTCGGCGCGGTTACCTTTGTTCTCTGGCTTGGCGCGCGCGCGGTTCTGGAGGGCGCGATGACGCCCGGACAGCTTGGCCAGTTCGTGCTTTATGCCGCCATAGCGGCCGGATCAACGGCCAGTCTGAGCGAGATCTGGGGTCAATTGCAGCGCGCGGCCGGGGCGATGGAACGGCTGGCAGAGCTGCTGGAGATCAAATCGGAGATCCGCAGCCCGTCATCCTCACGGGAGCTTCCTGACGGTGCCCTCGCGATCGTTTTTGACCAGGTTTCGTTCGCCTATCCCTCGCGCCCTGACGAGCAGGTTCTCGATCGACTGAGCTTTTCTGTGCATCCCGGTGAGACTGTCGCACTGGTGGGTCCGTCGGGTGCCGGCAAGTCCACCATATTCCAGCTGCTGTTGCGTTTCTACGACCCGGTGTCGGGGTCCGTGCGCCTGGGCGATGTTGATCTGCGCGAGTTGGACCTGATCCACCTGCGCCGCACACTGGGGCTGGTTCCCCAGGACGTGGTGATGTTTTCCGGCTCGGCAGCAGAAAATATCGGCTACGGGGTCGAAAGCTCGGATGAGGATGCGCTGGAGCGGGCTGCCGTGGCGGCTCACGCCCACGAATTCATCAGCCGCTGGCCGGAAGGCTATCAGACCTATCTTGGCGAGAAAGGTCTGAGCCTGTCCGGTGGGCAGCGTCAACGGATTGCCATCGCGCGCGCGCTCATCAAGCACCCGCCTTTATTGCTGCTGGATGAGGCCACGGCCAGCCTGGACGCGGAAAGCGAACGGCTGGTGCAAGAAGCTCTGGACACGGTCAGAAATGATCGTACCGTCCTGGTTATTGCTCACCGATTGGCCACCGTTCGCAGGGCCGATCGTATCCTGGTGATCGACCAGGGCAGGCTGGTCGCCGAGGGAGACCATGCCTCCCTCGTCGAAGACAACGAGCTCTATGCCCGTCTGGCGAGCCTTCAGTTCGTCGATGGGGAGTAGACGTCAGTCACCTATCACAGGGGGGTATATCTGAATCGTTGTCCACCCACCGTGGCTTCGGCCATTAATCCGGCACGAGTCAGGATGAATACGGCGACGCCGCGCTCGTAACTGGTGGTGGCGCCGGCGCCCGCTGTGGCCGCGACGGCCGTAGCCTGGGCCGAGAACTCGAGGTTCTCGCGCTGGAAGGTGCGCAAGGCGGCGTCATCCTCAAAGAAGATCACCTGGCTGTAGGACTGGGCGCCGATCTGTGCTCCGATCGTGGCTTGCGACACCGTGGCCCGACCGATCGGCTCGCCCTGACGAAAGAGCATACCATGGCCGAAACCGCCGCCGATGCCGAATCCACCCTTTGCAATTTCAGGGAAAACGACATAGCCGTAGGCATGATCAATCCAGTTCTTCAGGGCCGGGTCGCGCTCGACAAACCGGTCAAGGGTGGCCTGCGATTCACGGGCCATGGCGTTGTCGCTCGGCATCGTGGCGCAACCGGTGAGCAACAAGGTTGCCAGGCTCAACAAGCCCAATAGCGTTCTAATTTTCATGACAGCTCTCATCATTGTTGTAAAGGTCTGAGGCAATAGACCGCCTTGAGCGTGGATGGTTGCGCTGTCTTTCTTTCACCGGCTTATGCAATGAAAGCAGTTGTCAGGACGCGGTTCCGAGAATCTGGGCGGTGACCGCCACAAAATGACAGACACTGCCGCCCAGCACGAACAAATGCCAGATGGCGTGACTGTAGGGCAGGCGAGGGGCATGATAGAACGCCGTACCGGCCGTATAGGAAACGCCACCGGCGACCAGCCAGATCAGGGCGGTCGTTGTCAGCGCCTGCGTCAGCGGCACCAGCGCGATAATGACAAGCCACCCCATGCCGATATAGATGGCGGTCGACAGGTAGCGAAAACGCCCGGTGAAGAACAGCTTGAAGACTATGCCACAAAGTGCCATCCCCCAAATCAGACCGAACAGCGTCCAACCCCAGGCACCGCGCATGGCGGCGATAGTGAATGGTGTGTAGGTCGCGGCAATCAACAGAAAAATAGCGCAATGGTCGAACACTTTCAGGCGTGATTTGGCTACCGGCTGTTCAATGAGGTGATAGAGCGTTGATGCGGTATACAGAAGGACCAGTGCGGCGCTGAAGATCGCGACACTGACGACTTCGCGAACGTCGCTGAAGATCACGGTCAGGGTAATCAGTACCGCACCCCCTCCCAGTGCCAGAACAATACCGAGGCCGTGGGTCAGGGCGCTGGCGATCTCTTCAAGATGACTTTGGCTGGGCGGCATTGGCGAATGGTAGCACCAATACCATGATCCAGGATGACGCTGGATGATTGTTGGTCGCGTTTCCGGTAGCATGGCTGAATTGTCCGATTTCCCAAGGGGTCTCCCATGCACGTCATTGCTCGTATATTTCTGGTTTTGCTGATTGCGCTGCTGGGCGCATGCCAGCCTGCTGACCGGGCGGCATCGCTGGATTCACAACTGGCGACAACTGCCGGGCCGATGGGCGCTGACGAATTCGATTCGCTGGCACAAGATCTGATTGAGGAAATGCTCGAGCACAGCCCGGAGTGGGCGGTGCGCCAGGGCCGGTATGAAAATGCCGATCGGTTGACCATTCCCGACCAATCACAGCGCGAACGGACATCAGAGCTGGTCGCTTCAGCCCTCGCTCGGCTCGGTCGATTCGACCAGGATTCACTGCCGGCGCAACAGCGCACGGATCATGAACTGCTGCGCAACCGTTTCGAGTCCATGCGCTGGTACCAGGACGAGTTCCGCAGTTGGGAGTGGATGCCCTCCAATTACAACGTGGCCGGCACGATGGCCGTATTGCTCAATACCGATTTTGCGCCTGAAGACGAGCGTCTGCGCATCATCCTGGCCCGGTTGGAACAGGTACCCGCTTACTACCAGGCTGCCCGCGACAGCATCTCGTCGCCAACTTTGGAGCACACCGAGCTGGCCATCGGCCAGAATCGTGGTGGCCTGAGCGTGCTCGGCCCGGACCTGGCTGCCCGCGTCGACGCTTCCGGCCTGACGAAAGAGGAGCGAGCGCTGTTTACGACCCGCCTGCAGGCCGCCCGTGCCGCGGTCGAATCATGGGTCGACTATCTCGAGACGCTGGCCTCTGAACTTGCCGAAACCGGCACGGCCCGGCCGTTTCGCATTGGCGCCGAATTGTACGAACCGAAATTTTCCTACGATATTCAGGCCGATTTCAGCGCGTCGGCACTTTATGAGCGCGCACTGGCCGAGAAGGACCGTCTGCACGCCGACATGGACGCCATTGCAATTGAGTTGTGGCCGAAGTACTTCCCCGACCAGACCCTGCCTGAGGCTCCGCTTGAGCGCATTGGCCGGCTGATCAATCACCTCTCGGACCACCACGTCTCGGTGGCCGAATTCGTCGATGAGATCCGTCGTCAGATTCCGCTGCTGGAGGCGTTTGTGCGCGAGCATGACCTGGTTGATCAGGATCCGGACAAGCCGTTGATTGTGCGCGAGACGCCGGAATACATGCGCGGCACCGGTGCCATCGCGTCAGTCAGCGCGCCCGGCCCGTTCAACCCCGGCGCTGAGACCTACTACAATGTCACGCCCCTTGATTACTATGGGGAAGAGCAGGCCGCCAGCTACCTGCGCGAGTACAACCACTGGATCCTCCAGGTACTCAACATTCACGAGGCCATTCCCGGCCATTACACCCAGTTGCTGCATGCCAACCGCTCACCGAGCCTAGTCAAGAGCCTGTTTGGCAACGGCGCCATGATTGAAGGCTGGGCGGTTTATGCCGAGCGAATGATGCTGGAAGAGGGCTGGGGCGGCCACGAGCCAGAGATGTGGTTGATGTATGGCAAATGGGCGCTTCGGGTCACTTTCAACGCCATTCTGGATTACTCCGTTCAAGTACTGGGAATGGAAGAGGATGAAGCCATCCGCCTGATGCGTGAGGAGGCATTTCAGGAAATCACCGAAGCGACCCAGAAATGGCGTCGCCTGACCCTGTCCCAGGTCCAGTTGACGTCGTATTTTTCAGGCTATGCCGAGATCTATGACTTCCGTGAACAACTCAAGGCTGAAAAGGGTGAGGACTTTGATCTGAAGGAATTCCACAATGAGTTCCTGAGTTATGGCTCAGCGCCGGTGGCAACGATCATCGAGCTGATGGTCGAGCCAAAGGCTGAAGACTAGTAGGCCTTAGCGGCTGGGTTGCTCCACATCAGCGGATGGGTTCAAAGCCTCCCATCAACCAGGCTTCGCTCCAGCGTGGCTCGAACATCGTAGAGCACACCCTGATCGATCAGGTAGTTTCGAAGCCGGTGTTCGTCGGACTTGAATTGATGATGCGAAACGGCATGAATGACGGCGGCATAGGTCGAATTCTCCGGCTTTTCCGTCATTGAGAGGCCGTATTCATCGAGGGCTTCTTCCGGGCTCACCCAAGGGTCATGGATGTCAACGTCCAGGTTGTAGGTCTGCAGCTCGCGCACCAGATCGATGACGCGGGTGTTACGCAGGTCCGGGCAGTTTTCTTTGAACGTCAGGCCAAGGATCAGCACCCGGGCGCCGGGTTGGTAGACTGACGATCGGGCCATCAGCCGCAGGACTTCACCAGCAACAAACTGGCCCATGGCGTCATTGACACGGCGGCCCGACAGGATGACTGCCGGGTGG
>JBGTEC010000286.1:0-6978 GCA_041747995.1 Wenzhouxiangella sp. | reverse complement strand
ACTGCCCGACAGCCTGCGGGAAGAATTTACCCGAGCCGGACGGACCCTGCTGGCCAGGCTGGAGAATGCCGATACCGCCGGCCTGGTTCTGGCCCAGCGTGACAAGTCCGGCTGCGAGGGCGCGAACGCGAGCTGCTAGTGGCCGAGTACTATATCGGCCTGATCTCCGGCACCAGCATGGACGGCATTGATGCCGTCGTGGTCGACTTTGCATCCGCCGTCCCGACCCTGCTGGCATCCGGCAGCCAGCCATTCGACCCCGCCATTCGCCATGAACTCGACCGGGTCCGCTCAGACCCCGATAACTACCCGACCGCCAGCCTGGCAAAGCTCGACGCCCAACTCGGCGATATCTTTGCCGGGGCCGCAAGCGCCGTCATGGCCAGGGCGGGGCTGGCGCCGGATCACATTCGAGCCATTGGCTCCCACGGCCAGACCATCGTTCACCGGGCCGAGGCCGAGCCGCCTTATACCGTGCAGATCGGCGATCCGCACCGAATCGCAGCCCATACCGGAATCACAACCGTGGCCGATTTTCGCCGCGCCGACCTGGCAGTCGGTGGCCAGGGCGCGCCGCTGGCGCCGCTGGTGCATCATGAGCTGCTGCGTTCGGATGAGGAGGATCGACTCGTGGTCAACCTCGGAGGAATCGCCAATATCACCGTCCTGCCAGCAGCCGGCGGCGTTTCCGGATTCGATACCGGGCCAGCCAACTGTTTCCTGGACGACTGGTTTCGCCGCCATCATGATGAGCGCTATGACAATCGCTATGACAATCGTGGCCGCTGGGCCGCCTCCGGGCAGGTCGACAGCGAACTGCTTGATAAGCTACTCAGCGACCCCTTTTTTACCTTGCCCCCACCCAAAAGCACCGGGATCGAATACTTTTCATCGCGCTGGCTGACCGGGCGGTTGCCTGAATGGGCGGAGGCGCGTCCGGCCGATGTGCAAGCCACGCTGGCCGAATTCAGCGCCATGAGCCTTTCCCGGGCCATCCTGGCAGCAAAAGCCGCAGTTCAGCGCCTGATCGTGTGCGGCGGCGGCGTGCACAACCACCACCTGATGGCGCGCATCGCTCACCAATTGCCGGGTGTGCCAATCGAATCGAGCGCCGATCACGGCATCGACCCCGACCTGGTCGAAGCCACCCTTTTCGCCTGGCTGGCCCGCGAACGACTGGCCGGCCGCCGCGTCAATACCCCCGCCATCACCGGCGCCACGCACGCTGTCCTCAGCGGCGTTGTCTGCGCCCCTTAGGCTCATCGAAAACCCGGGCTGTTCCGCCGTGGTCTAATATTGCGCTGTTCAACACGAAGTGGAGATGACGATGAAGGCTTGGCTGGTTT
This sequence comes from Wenzhouxiangella sp., assembly GCA_041747995.1. Taxonomy (GTDB): domain Bacteria; phylum Pseudomonadota; class Gammaproteobacteria; order Xanthomonadales; family Wenzhouxiangellaceae; genus Wenzhouxiangella. The sequence goes on along the minus strand of JBGTEC010000286.1, from coordinate 5,632 downwards.
TTCCGTTGATCGCGGTCGCGCTTGGCGCCTGTACCGAGCCAACCGCGCCAGATGAACAATCGGCCGCAGGTGAAGAGCAGACAGCGCTCGATGCCGGGCCGGAGCGCCAACAACGTCTGGTCGAGCGGGCTCATACCGACCCCGAAGGCTTGCGCCAGGCCATGCGCGACCCCGAACAGCGCCGGGCGATACTGGAAACCATGCAGCAGCAACGCGCCGAACGCGAACAGGATCCCGAGCAGGCGCAACGGCGTGAGGAAATGCGCGAACGCCTGCGCCAGCGGCGCGAAGACTTGGGCGCCGACACCGGCGCCGAGCCGATCGTTCAACGACGCGCCACCCTGCGCGGCAACTGGTGGGAAGAACCAGCGCTGGTCGAATCAATGGAACTGGCGCCAGAGCAAGCCGAAAACCTGGGTCAGGCGCATCAGGCGCTTGATCAGGCCCGGCAAAGTTCGCGTCAGGTTCTTGGTCAAGTCCAACGCCAACTCCCCCCAGCCCTGCAGGCCGTCGATCGCGACACCATCCATCGGCTGCTTGATCAGCGCCAGGCCGCCACCACCGCGCTGGCCGAGGCGGAAAACGCCTGGCTGCTGAACCTGGTCGATGAACTGTCAGAAGAACAATTTCAGACCCTGGCGTCAGAATACCCGCATTTACTGGTTTCGCGCCGACGCTAAACCCCAACGTTGCATAAATACTGATCCTGACGCGCAAGCCCAAACCGGGATCACTTTGTCGCCGCTGCCGCGTTGATCTCGGTCTGGCGGCTCATCAGCCAGATCACGATCAGCATGGCTGGAATACCCAGTGCCGAGGCGTAGAAGAAGAAAAACACGTAGCCAACCTGATCGACGATCCAGCCGGATGGCCCACCCATGAACTTGCCGGGCAGTGTCATCAGGGAACTGAACAAGGCATATTGCGTAGCCGTGTAGCGACGGCTGACCAGGCCTGACATCCAGGCGATGAACACGGTCGCCGAGAAGCCAACAAAGAAGTTGTCACCGGTGATGGTCATGGTCAGGGCCCACAGCGCCGGCTGCATGGTCGCCAGCCAGGCAAACAGCAGGTTGGTGGCCGCGATGCCGACCGCGCCGACCAGCATCATCGGCATCAACCCGAAACGGGCCACCATCAGGCCACCCACCAGGCCGCCGGAGATCGTCATGGCGACGCCGAACAGGCCGCTGACCGCACCGATCTGAGACAAGGTATAGCCCATGTCCAGGTACAGCGGATTGGCCATTGCCGCCATTGAAAGATCGCTGGCCTTGTACAGCCCGATCAGGGCCAGGATGGGCAGCGCCAGCCAGCGGAAACGGCGCATGAAATCGACGAACGGCGCCACCACCGCGCCGGTGATCCAGGCGCCCATGTCGGCGGCAAAGCCGGTCAGCCGGGTACGCTGGCGAAATCCGACTACCAGCGGATCCTTTTCGATGTCCAGCCGTTCCAGCGAGGAAGGCTCGGGCGAGATGATGACTGCAAATACGCCGACGATCATGCACGCGGCCATGGCCATGTAGGCGATGGTCCAGCCGACCTGATCGGCCACAAACAAAGCTCCGGCGCCGGTGGCCAACAGCGCCATGCGGTAGCCCAGCACGTAGGTGCCGGCCAGGGCAGCCTGAAACTGAATCTCGTCAGATTCGATCCGGAAGGCGTCGATGGTGATGTCCTGGGTTGCCGAAGCGAAAGCAACCACGACGGCCAGCAACGCGAGCTGGGTTAGCTGGGTCAGGGGGTCGGTCAAGGCCATGCCGCACAGGCCCAGCATGATGGTCAACTGGGCCAGCAGCATCCAGCCACGACGCTGACCCAGGGCCAAGGTCAAAAACGGCAGGCGCACTCGATCGACGACCGGGGCCCACAGCACCTTGATCGAATAGGTGATTCCGACCCAGGCGAAAAAGCCGATGGCCGTGCGCGACACCCCTTCAGAGCGCAGCCAGGCGGTCAGTGTGGAAAACACCAGCATGAAGGGCAGCCCGGCGGCAAATCCAAGCAACAGCATGCGCAGTACCGTCGGTCGGGTATAGACCGCCCAGGCCGCTTTCCAGCTACCGGTACCGCCGCTATCAATCGCCATAGTCAAGGATCAGCGGGGCGTGGTCTGAAAAGCGTTCCGTGCGATAAATTTCGGCCTTCTTGATCCGGCCGCTCAGGCCCTGGCTGACGACGTGGTAATCGATCCGCCAGCCGACATTCTTGGCCCATGCCTGGCCGCGGTTGGACCACCAGGTGTATTGATCCGGCTCGGACTCGACTTCACGGAAGGCATCGACCATGCCGACCGGGCCAAAGACCTCGTCCATCCAGGCCCGTTCTTCGGGAAGAAACCCGGAATTCTTCTGATTGGATTTCCAGTTCTTCAGGTCGATTTCCCTGTGCGCGATATTCCAGTCGCCACAGATGACGTAGTCGCGGCCATCGGCGGCCAGCGCTTCCAGGTGCGGTCGCAGGTGATCCATGCAACGGTACTTGAATGCCTGGCGCTCCTCCTTCGAGGTGCCGGAAGGCAGATAGAGCGAGATCACGCTCAGGTTGCCGAAATCACCCTGCAGCCAGCGCCCCTCACGATCGAATTCGGGCCAGCCAATGCCATAGTTGACCCGATCGGGCTGGAGCTTTGAGTACAAGGCCACCCCTGAATAGCCGCGCTTTTCGGCATCGTGATAGAAACAATGATAGCCGGGCGGAAAAAAATGCCGGTCGATCAACTGCGCCAACTGGGCCTTGGTCTCCTGGATACAGACAAAATCAGCCTGCTGGGCGGCAAGCCAGTCAAAAAAGCCTTTGCGAGCGGCCGAACGAATGCCGTTGGCGTTCAGGGTAATGATTTTCATGGAAGTTGTTATTGGTGCTGGAAAACGCGAACTTATATTAACCCGCCGCCTGGCTAAATTTTTGTCGCCTGATCGCGAAATTTTATGCAAGCGCCGATTAGTGCAATCGCTGGAGACCAGGATGGTCAGTCGGGTCGAACGCGAACTTTGCTCAACGGCGCCCATCACGCCACGGTTGAGCCTGCGGTCGTGTCGGCCTAAACTGGTCGCCCAACCGGTTCGCCGGTGATGACTAAAAATACACAGCGACGATGCTCAATCCCTGGACTCAACGTTTTCTCGACCTGGCGCTACGCTATCAGGCACTGCGCTTTGGTCGTTACACGCTCAAATCCGGCCGGGTCAGCCCGTATTTCTTCAACGCCGGCAACTTCAATGACGGCGCCGGCATTGATGGTCTCGCCCACTGCTATGCCGAGGCCATCGTCGCCAGCGGCATTGAATTCGACATGCTGTTCGGCCCGGCCTACAAGGGCATCCCGCTGGCCGCGGCGATCGCGATCAGCCTGCACCGTGATTTTGATCGCAATGTGCCGTTCGCTTTTGACCGCAAGGAAGCCAAGGATCACGGCGAGGGCGGCCTGATCGTCGGCGCGCCGCTAGCCGGGCGGGTTTTGATTGTCGACGATGTCATCTCCGCAGGTACCTCGATCAGGCACTCGCGCGACCTGATCACCCAACACCAGGCCGAGCCCGTGGCCGTCGGGCTGGCGCTCGATCGCCAGGAACGCGGCCAGGACAACCGCTCGGCCGTGGCCAGCGTCAGGGCCGATGGCCTCGATGTCGTCGCCGTGGCGACTTTGGCCGACCTGATCACCTGGCTGGATCAGCACGCTCCGGCCGATGCTGATCTTTCGGCAATGATGAACTACAGGAAACAATACGGGGTCTGATGAAGCCATGAGAACTCCCTTCCGCTCGTACTTTCACATGCACTTTCACATGCACGCCGCAGCCATGCTGTTGTCGGCCCTTGTCCTTGCGGCAAGCGTTTTGATCGCCCCGGACGCCCATGCCCAGACCGTCTACCGGTGGGTCGATGAGCACGGCGAGGTCCATTATGGCCATGCCGTGCCACCCGAACATGCCCATCGGGGTTATGAGCGATTGCGCCGCGACGGCTCGGTCAGAGAAAGCGTCGAACGCGCCTTGAACCCGGAGGAGCGCGCCGAGCGGGCCGCTCGTCTCGCCAATGAAGCCGAAGCCGAGGCGACGCTGCGCAACCAGGAAAGCCGCGACCGTTTGCTGCTGGCCGCCTACAACAGCGAGCAGGATATCGCCAACACCATGGATCTGCAGATCGCCGGCCTCAACAGCCAGCGCTCACACCTGGAACTGGCTCTGAAGCATAGCGCGGCGGAATTCGAGCGCCGGGTCGGCCGGGCAGCCCAGTTGACCCGCGACGGTCAGACCGTTCCCGCGCAACTGACCAGCTCGATCCAGGAAAGCCGTAGCCTGATGCAGCGGTATCGTCAGGAAATGGACGATCTGGACGACCGCGAAGAAGCTATTCGCAACCATTTCGCCGACGAGTTGGAGCGATTTCGGCAACTCACCGGCGGCAGCTAGCCGCCTGCTGGAAACATTTCATGTACACCCGCTGCCCATCCTGCCAGTCGGTCTACCCATTGAGGGCCAATGACTTGGGCGCGGCGGCGGGCATGGTACGGTGCGGCCATTGCGGCAAGACTTTCAACGCACTCAATCAGCTCTTTTCCGATCATCCGCAGGCAGGGCAGGAACCGCATGAAGACCAGGGCACGCCACCCCTGCTCCAGAAGCGTTCCATGGTCCAGCCCGACCTGCCCGGCTTCAGCCTCGAAGACGACCCCGCTCCGAAGTCTGGCCCGAGCCTGAGCCTGCCACCGCTTTACGAGCGGCGTGCCGGCGAGCGCAACAGGACCTGGCTGCCCGTCAGTCTTGTCCTGGGGGCACTGCTTATCGTCCAACTCGGATTGCAGGGGACCACCCCTGGCTCCGTCCTGAACCGTATGACCCAGACCACGACCGGCATGAGCGCGGCCGAGGCCGCCGAAACCATCCAGATCGTTTCGCGCGACATGCATCGCCACCCGACCCTGGACGATGCAATCATCATCAGCGCCACTCTTCGCAATCCGTCAAGCACCAACCTGGAATGGCCCGTGCTTGAAGTTCGCCTGTACGACCCCAGCCAACAAGTCCTCGGCGCCCGTCGCCTGGCGCCGGAAGAATACCTCGTCAACCCGCGCGACCTCGAGCGCGGCATGAGCCCCAACCTGATGGTGCCCGTCATCCTCGAGTTCGTCGTGGGCACCACCGACCCTTCCGGGTTCGATTTCAGGTTTTTCTAGGGGGAAAGGTTGAAAGGTAAAAGGTGAAAGGAAAGGCCCGAAGACTGCCTTTTTTCCTTTTACCGTTCACCTTTTCCCCTTTCAACCGCCTCCCACTATGCTATCTTTATCGACCGCACCTGCTGCGGATAAAACAGAACAGCCTTTGAGGGACAGCATTGAGTCTTCGACCGAAAACCGCCGGCATTTGCCTGCACGAATTCGTGCAAGGCGTCGTCAAGCAGTACCTGGACGACATGGGCTCCACCCCACCAGACAATCTCTACCAGGTGATGATGGCCGAGGTCGAACGCCCGCTGATCCGCACCATACTCGACCACACCGGCGGCAACCAGTCGCGCGCCGCCGAGCTGCTGGGCATCACCCGCGCCACCCTGAGAAACCGCATCCAGCGCTACGGCCTGGTGTAATTCATCTCCACCACTGATCACCACCATGCCTCAACAACCT
>JBGTEC010000285.1:0-18419 GCA_041747995.1 Wenzhouxiangella sp. | reverse complement strand
GGTAGCCGCGTCGGCCGTTTTCCTCGCCGCCGGACAGCCCACCCGACTCGCGCAGCAATCGGGATAGCGCCTTCCATTGTCGCTCGACGTCAGTCCGGCTCCCTTCCATCAGGACGGTTCCGGCGACCATTCTTTCTGGATCATAGCCTTTGATCCGCAGCAGGTAGAACGCCTTGGCGCGTGAGGCAAGCGCCTTCCATCGCGATTCCTGGCGGCCCAGTGCCTGACCCAACCGGAACTCCATGTTGCTGGCCAGGCGAATACTGGCCGGACGAATTTCGGCATCCTGAACGGCCTTGAGAAATCGCAGGCCGTCAGGGAAATCCGGAAAGACGAAAGAGGCGTACCGACAGGCCTCGGGCACGGGTCTGACCTGCAGGACGGCGCGCGTGATGATACCCAGGCCGCCCTCGCTTCCGAACAGGAAATGGCGCGGCTGAATGCCGAGCGAGGCGCGCGGGGCAACGGGCAGACTGTGAATCTCCCCGGCACCACTGATCATTACCGCATCCAGCACGATATCCTCAATATTGCCATAGCGGTTTTTCTTCATGCCGCTGGCGTTGGTCGCAATCCAGCCTCCCAGCGTGGAGAACTCGATACTGTCTGGCACATGGCCGCACGTCAGCCCCGCTTCGGCCAGATGTCTCTCCAGCTCCTTTCCCGTGATGCCTGCCTCAACGACCACCCGATTGTTGCTCCGATCGATTTCGAGCACACGGTTCATGCGGCGCATATCGACTGACACGATCATGCGCTGCTCCTCGGATGGGCACAACAGGGCACCGGAGACGTTTGTTCCACCCCCGTAAGGAATCAGTACCACATCATGTTGGCCTGCCAGGCGGACCAATTCCTGCACTTCGATCTCGCTGCCGGGATAGACGACCAGATCAACCAGCCTGGCCGGAGCATGGCCGGTCATGATGCGGTAGATCTCGTCGACACTCAACTGCCCGTGGCTGTGGGTCAGGCGCGCACTGTCATCGGCACTCAGGCAATACGTCGGCATGATGGCGCCAAGCACTTCCAGGAAAGGCTCGTTGCGCACCGGCGGCGGCAGGGTCTCAGGCAGCAACGGCTGGCGCTCCAGATCGGGGTGAATCGGCAGACCCAGTATCTGTTCGACAAATCCGACAAAACGCGGCAGCTTTGCCCCGGCCAGCGGATAACGTGTGCCGGTCACGCGCACAGTCTGCTCGTCGGTGAATTCGAAACGCGTATCCGTGTAGCCCCACAGGTGATCGAAGCGATCGCCCGGGGACGGGTCGTAAGGAACGATCTCCGGGTCCCTGCCGCCCCGTCGCTGCACCAGCAGCCTGACTGGCCTGACCAGCAGGACGACAGCGACCATTGTTATTACAACCGTTATTAAGAGACTCGTCTCCATTGCAGTTCTTCCTCGCCTTCAGTTCGTCCATGGCCACCCATCTGCTGACCGAGAATCTTCACCCGGGCCTGGGCTTCACGCGCCAGCGCGCGGGCCACGCGGGAAACACAGCTCGAATCAAGCTGACCCAGGTAGGGCTCTATCGGTATGGCGGCTCCAAAATGTATCCCGACCGGATATGATCGAAGTACGGTTTTTCCCTTGGGCAGGGCCTTATGTGATCCGGAAATATAGGCCGGCAGGATCGGCGCGGCTGCGGCCAGGGCCAACAAGCCAACCGTACTCTTGAAGGTTCTGAGTTGTCCGTCCTGGCTGCGCGAGCCTTCCGGATAGAAAATCAGCGCATGGCCATTGCGCAGAATTTCGGCCGGCAAGGCCAGCGCCTGGGGAATCCTGCGGCATTGCCGATCAAAAGGCACGGCGGCCAGCATCGCCTGCATCAACCAGCCGGTCAGCGGGTTTCGAAACCAGTAGTCTCCAGCGGCCGTCGGATGAATCTGGACCGCGCGTGACTGAAGGGCTGCCAACAGGACGCCGGTGTCGACATGACTGGTATGGTTGGACACCACGATAAAGGGGCCGCGGCGCGGTACATGCTCGCTGCCTGCCACGCGCAAATCCAGGTAGTGCCTGGCGATCAGTTGCATCGTGCGTACGCTGGTCCAGCGCACCATCCGCCGGGAGACCGGTGCCGCCCAGCGCTGCTGCTCCGGAGATCGGATCTGGGTCAGCGAAAGCATGGACCCGGCCTTTGACCAATGAGCGCTGGCGTCACTTGCGATACGGTCGATCACCGGCGGCTTGGCGATGTTCCCGGCAAGACCTGATTCAGCCAGGGCGACCGGACGATCGGGCTCGTCCAGCAAATAATGGCGGATGCCTGGCACGTGGACTTTCTGCAGGTACTGCTTCCAGTCCAGTTGATCAGTTCCAAAGGGGAACTCGGACTGCTCCTGGGTCGTCAGCGACCGCCACAGACTTCGGCTATTGAAACTCATGAACCGGGTCCGCGTCGCCGAATACGGCCCGTAAATGGCGGCAAACCTGCGCAGCCTGCGCAGGTTCTTTAGCTGGCCGGAGAGCTGGTCGTGCCAATGCCGACCTGCCGTGGTCATCCTCAAGGGCCACAGCGCGGCCTCCAGAATTGCCGCCGGATACAGGTAACGGAAATTCAGGCGCCTGACATACGACCTGCCCTCTGGAAATTTGAATGCCCGTAGGGGTTTCGAGTTTCCGGCCTGCGGCGATCGTTCGAAAAAGTCAATGAGGTGGCCCTGAAAATCCCTCAATTTCATTGGATTTTCCATGCCGCTGGCAACCTGCATCACCTGCGGCGCGCCTTGCAGGTGGGCCTTTGGAATGGCCGCCAGCAAAGCGTTGACGACATGGTCGACCGGAACGACATCAACCACAGTTTCAGGATTGCCCGGGAATTCGGTCACCTGCCCTCGTCCGAAGCCGACGATGAGCGGGTCCATCATTCGATAGCCCTCGATCCAGCCCGGCGCAGGATGGCGCAGGGCGCTTTCAATAATGGAGGGGCGCAGGATCAGGCCGGGAACGTCCCCCTGGTAGCGGTGCAGCAACTGCTCGCCCATTGCCTTGGAAAAAGTATAGGTGTCATTCCAGCCCAGTTGACGCGCCCGTTTGAGCCCGGCCGCGACCAGACGCTCTCGAAGTAGTGCCGGGTTGGCCTCGCCAACCTCTTTTTGAATTCGTCCGATTCGGCCAAGTAGCGAACAGGTCTCGGTGTCGACATCATAACTTGCCCCATTCGGCGCCGGTGAGGCCTTGGGGTCCAGCGGCAGTTCGAAAGCCGGCCCGGGGATATTGTGAACGTAGCAGGTGGAAATGTGCGCCAGGAAGGGTTGCCTGGGCGCGCCTTTCACCAGCGACAGAACGCGCATCGGCCCAAACGTATTGATTTTCAAAGCCTGGTCGACAGGTGCATCGAAGACCGCCATGGCGCCACTGTTGATCACGACATCGACCTCACGGCGAACCTGGTCATAATCGTCCTCGGACATACCCAGCTGTGATCGGGCGAGATCGCCAACCACTGGCTTGATGCGCTGCAGGGCGAAGTCTTCAAACTGAGCGCCATAGTGCTTGCGCAAGGCATCAAACGCCGAGGAACCCAGGATTTCTGTTCGCAAGGTCTCACCCGGGGTCACGGCGGTACCGGTCTTGTCCGAACGCTGGCGAATCAGCACATAAACTCGCTCTATGTCCGGAAGTTTTCTCAGGATGGCTTCAAGCAACGCCTTGCCCAGAAAGCCGGTCGCACCGGTCAGCAACAGCGTTTTGCCTGCGTAATATTCGGTAAACGTCATATGGTCCTCCCACCCCCCTGGGGCGATGCGCCAACGTCTGCGGGACCGTGCCCGATCGAAACCGGCGGCTCCGCTGCCAACTGAAGTGGTTGCCAAACGCACTTCATTCGTCAGCGACACGCCAAGAGCCCCCGACCAACTCTTATCTTAGCCCGAAACAGGGGTCTGTCGTCAAATGCCCGCCGCAAGCGTGGGTCAGCTCACATTTTCCAGGTGAACGCTCAGTCATGGCCAGAAGGCTGGCACTTCGAGATCGGCCAACGCCCGGACCAATCTTGCCGTCGCCAATCAGGACCACCAGGTGCGGGTCAGCAGGTCAAAAAAGCATCGGATTCGTTTGAAGATGGGCCGCAGGGGCGTTACAGTGAAGCTGGGTGACTGGCAGTTCACCCGGGTAATTTCCTTACATCAACGCTTTGACAAGGAATGCCAAGCTATGGGGTCTAATACCGCATCCCGCAAGCCAATCGTTGTCATCACCGGCGCCGCCGGCAATATCGGCAGCGCGTTGATTCGGGCACTGAAAAACGATTACTTCATCATCGGCATGGACATGGGTCCGACGGAAAAAGCTGATGACAGCTACGAGTTCGACCTGACCTCATCAGAATCGGTGCAGCGGGTCATGAACAAGATCGCGGTCCGCTACGGACGCGACCTGGCTGCCGTCGTTCACCTGGCAGCCTACTTTGATTTCACCGGTGAAGAATCGCCCGCCTATCAGGCAGTCAACGTCGATGGGACCCGGAACCTGCTCAAACCCCTGCGTGGCTTCAACGTCGATCGGTTTATTTATTCAAGTACCATGCTGGTTCACGAGCCCGGCAAGACCGGTCAGAAAATCACCGAGCAAACACCGATAAAACCAACCTGGATTTACCCGAAATCCAAAGCCGACACCGAAGACGTCATCCGCGAGCACGCGGGCAAGATGCCCTACTCCCTGCTGCGGCTGGCCGGGCTGTATGACGAGAAGACCTGTGTTCCGATCCTGGCTCACCAGATTGCCCGCATCTACGAGCACAACATGAAGAGCCACCTGTACTCGGGCGACATACAGGCCGGTCAGGCCTTCATCCACCAGGAAGACATGGTCGACGCCTTTCGACGAACAATCGACCGCCGCAAGAAGCTGCCCAGGCAACACGAGGTTCTGATCGGAGAGGATCACTGCGAAAGCTACGAAAAGATCCAGAACCGTCTGGGCGAACTTATTCATGGCAAAGAGGAATGGACAACCATTGCTGTCCCCAAACCGCTGGCCAAGACCGGCGCCTGGGTCGAGGAGCACGCCGAACCGATCATCCCCGATGCCTTCGACAAGGGTGAGAAACCCTTCATTCGTCCGTTCATGATTGATCGGGCCAGCGACCACTACGAACTTGATATCAGCCGGGCACGCGAGCAATTGGGCTGGGAGCCAAAGCACCGATTGTTCGATGAATTGGACGAACTGGTTGCCAGCCTCAAGGCCGACCCCAAAGGCTGGTACGAAGCCAACGGCATCACCCCGCCGGACTGGATGGAAGAGGCCAAGGACCGGGACGCCAATCCGGATCGGGTTCTGACTCGTCACGACGAACGTTGTAGGCGCGAGCATCATCAGTATCTGTGGGCTCATTTTGCCAATATCGCGCTTGGCGCCTGGCTGATTACTTCGCCGCCATGGCTGGGCTACGAATCGACAGGAATGATCTACAGCGATTTCATCGCTGGCATTTTGCTGATGGTGTTCGGCTTCATTTCGCTGTCGTGGCGGCAGGGCTGGGCACGTTGGGTTTGCGCCTCGGTGGGCGTCTGGCTGCTGTTTGCCCCGCTGGTGTTCTGGACCGAAAGCGCAGCCGCCTATCTGAACGGGACGATCATCGGCATTCTGGCCATCAGCTTTTCGGCCCTGGTGCGACCGGCAGCCGGCATCTCTCCGGTGGCGGCAACCACCGGACCAACGACACCACCTGGCTGGGATAACAACCCGTCAAGCTGGTTCCAGCGCATGCCGATCATCCTGCTGGCATTCATCGGCTTTTTCGCTTCGAGATACCTGGCAGCCTATCAACTCGGTCATATCGACGGCGTCTGGGAACCGTTTTTTGCCGGCACGCGAGGCGAGCTGAACGGCACCGAAGACATCATCACCTCCGAGGTCTCAGAAGCCTGGCCGATACCGGACGCCGGCCTGGGCGCGATTGTTTATGCGCTGGAAATCCTGATCGGGCTGATTGGCGCGGCCAATCGCTGGCGCACCATGCCGTGGGTGGTGGCGACCTTCGGCATCATGATTGTGCCGCTGGCCCTGGTCTCGATTACCTTCATCATCATCCAGCCCATTATCATCGGCACCTGGTGCACCCTGTGCCTGATCATGGCGGCCGCGATGCTGCTGCAGATTGCTTTTGCCTTCAACGAATTCGTCGCCACCGGCCAGTTCCTGTATCGGCGCCACCGGGCCGGGGCGCCGGTTCTGAAAATTTTCTTCACCGGTGATACCGATGATGGCCCGACCGAATCCACCGGGGAAAGCTTCGACCGCAACCCGTTGGACATCCTGCGCGAAGCCTTCACCACCGGGGTCAATGTGCCGTGGAACCTGGCCCTGTGCGTCGTCATTGGCGCCTGGCTGATGCTCACGCGCATCACGCTGGGCAACGAAGGCGGCATGGCCGACTGGGATCATCTGATTGGTTCGCTGGTGATCACGCTGGCGGTCATTGCCTTCGCCGGATCGGCCAGACCTGCACGCCTGCTGATGATTCCGCTGGCATTGGCTTTGCTGGTCACACCGTTCATCTACGCAGTGGACACGACGGCGTTGATCTCCAGCATCGTATGCGGCATGGCAATCGCACTTCTGGCACTGCGTCGCGGACCCGTCCCCGGTCGTTACGGCGTTTGGAATCGCCTGATTGTTTAGACAAGAAAAGTTCACCACGGAGGCAGTAGAGTAGGCGAGGAACTCGGCAAAGGAAAGCCGAGCCCTCGCCCCTCGTCGCACCGGACGTGCGGATTTCCCGCATCCGGCGCTCCCGGTGGATTGGTCACAGGCATGCACAGGGCAACCAGCGCCGCGCTACAAATGAGGTGGTTGCTGATCGCCGCGCTCGTTGCCCTCAGCCGCCTATCCAGAACCAGTAGATGCTGACGCTGGTGACGATCATCAGCAGCAGGTTCAAAGGCGCGCCGACTTTGGCGAAGTCCGTGAACTTGTACAGGCCGGTGCCGTAGATCATGGTGTTGGTCTGGTAGCCGATCGGCGAGAGAAAACTGGTGGAGGCGGCGAACATCACTGCCAGAACCAGGGCGAAGACATCGATTTGCAGCATCTGCCCCAGTGAAATGGCCACCGGCACCAGGATCACCACCGATGCGTTGTTGCTGACCAGTTCAGTCAGCAGGGTAGTGACCGCGTACAAGGCCATCAAGACCAGTATGGGATGCCAGCCCGCCGCGTGGATGGCCAGCACGCCGCCCAGAAGGTCGGCCGCACCGGACTTGTTCATGGCGATTCCGAGCGGGATGACCCCGGCGAGCAAAAAGATCACATCCCACGACACGCCCGCATACATATCCTCCTTTCGAACGCAATCGCTGGCGACCATTGCGACGACGCCCATCAGCGCTGTTACCACGATGGGCAGGGGCGTCAGCGCGGCAGCCAGAACCACGCCGGCCACAATCCCGCCTGAGAGCCACATGCGCCGACGGTCGAAATCATCGAAAGCCTCTCCAAGAACCACCAGATCCGGGGTTCTGCGCAAACGGGTCATCGCGGTTTTCGATATCTGCAGCAGCGCAATCTCGCCGACATGGAGCGGCTCCTCACGCAGTCGCTGCTGCTTCAAAGCAGGAACTTCCAGACCGATCAGTCGACCCTGGAAGCGCTGCCAGAACCCGGCCTCGGCGGCGGTCTTGCCCTTGAATACCTGGCGGTTTCGCAACAAGACCCGAACCAGTTGGCCATCGTCACGTACTTGCCGTGCCTCGTCGATATCCGACAGCAGTTCAACCTTGTCGATCTTGATCAAATCCATGACCTGGCGCAGGTTGGCCCGAACCTGGATGACATCATCGGCCTGAACGCGGACTTGCTCGGCGCGCTTGATGTGACGGCTCGCACCGCGCACCAGGCTAAGCACTTCAACGGCCGTGCGGGTGGCGAACTTGCTGTCAGCCAGGCTCTTGTCAATCAACGGACTCGACTTCGGCACACCCAGCTCAACGATAAAGAGTTCCTTTTCGTCATCCTGCAGCTTGATCAGGTCCTTCTTTGGCATCAGCCAGCGGCCAACGGTGATGAAATAGATCAGCCCCGTTCCCAGCACGATCAGCCCGAGATGCGTAAACTCGAACATGCCGATTTCCCGGCCGAACTCAGGCACATCTTTCAGGATCGTCGATGCAAGAATGTTGGTCGAGGTGCCAATGAGGGTGAGCGTCCCGCCCAGCATGCCAAAAAAGCTGATCGGCAGCAGCAGGCGTGAGGCCTGCATCCCGAGTCGCCTGGCCATATCCAGAATCAGGGGAATCGATACAGCAACGGCCGCTGTATTGTTGATAAAGCCCGAGACAATGCCAACAAGGGCAGCAATGATCAGGATCATGCGCAACTCGGAGTTGCCGACCATTGGAAACAGACGCTGTCCGAGCACATGTATCAGCCCCGAGCGCTGGATACCGGCCGACAGGATGAACATTGCCAGCACCGTCACGGTTGCCGTCGACGACAGCCCCGAGAGGCCTTCGCTGACCGTCGGGACCGCTGCCGGCAAATTCACGCCACGTTCCAGCAGCCACTGCGAATGACCCAGCAGCGGAATGACCATCAGGGTAATCAGTATCAGCAGCGCGGTAATGTCCAGCGGCAGTTTTTCACTGGCGAACAAATACAGGGCAGCTCCGATGACCAGGAAGACAAGGGCAATCTCGACAGTCATGGTCCGTGCGCTACTCCAGGGTGGCAGCGCACAGCTTAAACGAATTCACATCAGATGAAGCTCAACCTGCCCTTTTTTCTGGACATGCATTCCATGCCTGGAAAGAAAGTCCGGGGCCTGAGAACGAAGTAACAAGCAGACCAGGCCGTGTGCCTGGCCTGCTTGCCCTTTGCGAAGGGCTTCGATTTCAAAAATTGAACCCAAGACCAACGGTATAAACCCAGATGGCGTTGCGGCGGAAAGCATCGCCGACACGATCGGACCGATTAAAGAACCATTGATATTCGACCCGCCCAAGAAGGTACGTCTGCGGTAGAACGTAGTGTTTCACACCACCTTCCAGACCCGCAAAACCGCTGTTTCTTATCCCGTCTCCATAAATATAGCCCAGGCTACCACCAAGAAATGGCCTGGTGCGTTCAAGTCCGAACTGCCAGTTGATGTAGCCACGGGTCGACCCATTCCAGAAGTCATTGGCGAGATTCGCATCTTCTATGCTGGCATAGTTGATGCTCTGGCGGATACCGACAACAACATTGTCCATCCAGTACCAACCCATCTCGCCAACGACGCTGAAGTTACCGCTGTCAAAACTGCGATCACCGGAACCCGCACCGGAAATCGAAAACTCACGATCACCGACCGCCGGCCTAAAGTCCGATCGGGCTTGCTGCTGTGATTCGGCTACAACAGGAAGACATACCATCACCAGCACTGCAATCATCATGATCTTTTTCATGTCTCGTATCTCCAAACGTGTTGAGGTTTAATTTCCAATCCCGGTTCGCCAATCATCCGATGGCAGCACCCGGGCACGGTCGTATCCAGGTTTTGCGAACACATGCTCTCGTCATGTTAATTTTTCGTCTGTGCGACTGCGCACGCCAAATATCGGCACTCATTGCGCCTTGGTGCCCTAACGTACAGACCCTCAATAGCTAAATGTTCACTCTTTGATTCGTTAGTATGAAAGGAGAAGTAGCGGTGCCCAGCCAACCCATCAAGCCCGTTACCAATCGCTTGATCAATAGCTTCGACGCGCATTGCCGGGATCGACTTCTGAACATGTGCACGTTGATCGATCTTGAGTTTGGCGATGTCATAGAGCAAGCCGGCGACGTGCTTGGCCATGTATACTTTCCCCAGACGGGGTTTGTCTCCATGGTCACATCACTGAGTGATCACAAGCCGATTGAAATGTACATGGTGGGGAACGAAGGCATGGTGGGTGCAACGTTGGCACTGGGGGTTGAGACCACACCCATGCAGGGGGTCGTTCAAGCCCAGGGCTCTGCTTTCCGCGCCGATGCCAAGCAGTTTCAGAAACTGCTTGATGAAGCCCCTGAGATGACAAAGCCCGTAGATCGATATCTTTACATCATCATCGAGCAATTGGCCCAGACCGCTGCCTGCAACAGTTTTCACGAGGTTCGCGAGCGCCTCGCCCGCTGTCTGCTGATGACGCATGATCGAGTTGAAGGCGACAGCTTCTACCTGACCCACAGTTTTCTGGCAGGTATGCTGGGGGTTAGAAGAAGTGCGGTAACAATCGCCGCCGGCGAGTTGCAGTCACGCGGGTTGATCGGCTATTCGCGTGGGCAGATCAGGGTCATTTCGCGATCAGGACTCGAAGAAGCCTCCTGCGAATGCTATTCGGTATCGCAAGCTTCCTTCAATCACTGGCTTCCCCAGAACCTTGACACAGCTAATCGGGCGCAAAAAGCAACAAGCCGTTCCCTGCCAAAATGACAGGGAACGGCCGTAGCAGAATGAAACAAGGTGTTCAGATTGGTGGTGGACGCGTGTCGGATCGGGAGAGCGTGTCCGTTTGCGATCCGGTGTGGGTTCGCGTACTTGTACCGCTATCCGGCTGGGTCCCGTAGAACGAATGAACTTCGTTTTCCCAGGTCGGATCAGCCATATCCGGCCAGTCATCCTTGTCGAAACCTGGCGAGTCCTTCAGCCTGTCCGTCGCCACATCCAGAATGAATCGCTTGTTCCGGGTATCAATCTGCAACGCATCCCAAGGGACTGCATGCAAGCGATCACCGATACCGAGGAAACCGCCGGATGCGAGCACGGCATAACCAACCTTGCCGCGCTGAATATCCAACATGATTTCTTCGATCTTGCCGAGCTTTTCATCCTTGCTGTTGGTCACCTCGTCGCCGATCAGGGATCCGGCACTCAACAGTCCGGACTGATCTGGATGACGCGAGCCTGACCCCATTCTATTGCTGCTGGCCTGGGTCATTTGCTGCTCCTTTTGGCATCTTCCTTGGCGTCACCTACTCCAGCACGGGCCTTGCCACCCATTTTCTGGGCCTTGCCCTTGTACTTGGTCTTGGTGTCGTCGGTCGCCTTGCCTGCGGTTTCCTTGGCCTTGCCCTTGGCCTCTTCAGTACGACCTTTGGCTTGATCCTTGTTCATAAAAGTAATCTCCGTATTAGGATAGTTAACAGTGGACCGCTGCGCGGGAGTCAACGCATGGTGAAAAGAAGTTTGGGTGCTGGACAACGACAAATCTGAACGTTGGGCCTCACAGCAACTCAAGGCCACTCAGGGCTTTGCGGGCCTTGTCCCTGTACATTGCCCGATCAGCACTTTGTAAAAGCGTTTCGATGTCGCCGCCGTGGTCTGGATAAATACTGATGCCAATACTGGCGCTGACCTGCACAGACTGGTTGCTCAGTCGTTGCTCGCAGGAGATGGCTTCGCGTAATTTTCCAGCGACCAGGTGGGCATGCTCAGGCTGCTCGATTTCACTCAACAGAACAACGAATTCATCTCCCCCATAACGGCTGACCGTATCGGTCTCCCGCACGCAGTCAACCAGCCTTCGGGACAGGGTCGTCAGAAGCTGATCACCCCGATCGTGACCAAAGGTGTCGTTGACCTGCTTGAAGTTATCCAGGTCGACAAACAATAGACCGACTTGTTTATCATGTCGCCGGGCGAGTGCCAACGCCTGGGTCAGACGATCGGCCAATGCTGCCCGGTTGGGCAATCCGGTCAGCCAGTCATGCTGTGCCAGGTGGGCCATTTCGGCGGCTCTTGCCTGGGAAAACTTCACATCATGGAACACGACCACCGCCCCGGCAACCTGTCCGGATCGGTTGTGCACGGGGGCGGCGGCATCTTCAACGGCGACTTCACTGCCGTCGCGACGAACCAGAAGACTGCGGGCTGCAAGCTCGACCTCGGCGTCCTGAGCGATCGCGCGCAACCCGGAAAAATTCGCAGGCTTGCGCGATACAGGGTCGATGATACTGAACACACGCTCGACCGGCTGATGCAAGGCTTCATGGCGAGCCCAGCCGGTCATCTTCTCAGCCATGGCATTGATGTAATTGACCTTCCCGTCGACATCAATCCCCAGAACTGCATCACCAATCAAGTCAAGCACCACCCTGGCCTGTTGTTTCTCCAGATAGCGACGCTCTCCGGCCGCCCGTCTTGCCTGCTCCACCCTCAATCTTTCACTGATACCCTCGATACTGTGAATGGAACGCAGGCGATGCCGTGTATCCTCCTTGGCCTTTATGGCACGCTTAGTTTCCTGATAACTCCGACTCATTGCATAAACCCCGTTCATCAATTTTGCCATGACCTCTCGACAAGCAGCCGACAGGCCACAATAGACCTGCCTGGAAAAATACTCCGTACGTTTGCGCACGTTTGTCTACAGCCATTTTCCTCAGAATGATTGAACGATATGTACGGCAGCGCACGGAGACTGGCTTCGATATCCCATATTCTGTACGGGACCGTCACGTTACTGAGCAGCGCAATTGACAGGTCCGCTGGTAATGGCGTAACCAGATTGATCCTGTCGATAGAACTGGGCTGCACCCAATTGGCAAAGATTGGAAACTGGCGGCAGTAGGGACGGCAAGGGCGATTATTTCGCCCTTGCCTTTTTTTGGCCGAAGACCAGCGATCACTCGATAACCAAAACGGGTGTCATCTCGACTGAGTGGCAACTGTCGCAGGGATCCGATCCGGATGAAACCGCGCACAAGATACGAATTGTTCAGCATTGGCGATCTCCGGCTTTTCCGGAACACCGCGGTTCTCGCTGCTCTGGTGTTACTGGGCGCCTTGATCATCGTGGTTTTCTGGGCCTTTGCCATCGTACTCAGCATTTTCTACAACCTGATTTTTCCGCTGGCGATCGCCGGCATTCTGGCGCTGATTCTGTTTCCGCTGATGCTGTTCCTGGAACGGCACCTGCGCTGTCATCGCGTGGTGGCCATCGGCGTCATCTTTATTGGTATTGCACTGGCTTTCACCGGCATGGTGATATTGATCGGGCCTACGGTCGTTGCGCAGGCGACCGAACTATTCGAAACAGCCCCTGAACTTCTTTGGGAGCTTCGCCACCGACTCGCTTATTACTTCCCTGCGATATCCGAATCACTGACCGAACGCATGGAGGATAACGGCTTCGAATTGGTACAGTTTGAGGAGCTCGGAAGTTATGTGACTCGATATATGGGGCTGCTGGCCGGCTTGAGTTTTGTGCCGCTTTACCTGTTTTTCGCCTTGCTGTCCGGCGAGAGCCTGCGCCGCTATGGAATGGAGCTGCTGACGATTTTTCGGGCCAGAACCCGTCAACGAATTCTCTATTTCGTCGACGTCTTCATCGGTTATGTGACCGCCTTTTTCCGGGGCCAGATGGTCATTGCAATGATCATGGGGATTATGTATGCCGTCGGCTTCAGCATCATTGGGCTGCAACTGGCGATCCCGATCGGACTGATCCTGGGCTTTCTGAATATCGTGCCTTTTTTGGGAACCGTGGTTGGAGTACTGATTGTTCTGCCGATGTCGTTATTCCAGGAGGATGGTGGTGCTGTTCTCCTGCTGACGGCTCTGGGCGTTTTCGCCGTGGTGCAGTTGATTGAAAGCTGGCTACTAACGCCGAAAATCATGGCTCAGCACTCAGGGTTGCCACCGGCTCTGGTAGTCATTTCCGTTTTCTTCTGGGGCATCGCCCTTGGCGGCGTCGTTGGCATGATCCTGGCGGTTCCGCTGACAGCCTTTTTCGTCGCAACCTGGCGACCGATCAAGTCAAGCCTCAAGCGCGGCCTGCACCCGGAAGATGAGTCAACCGAAGGTGTCGATCAGGATAACGCGGCTCGTTAACCCAGCGCCGAGGAGCCTCCCGCAAAGTCTCCAATCCCGTAACCGGGCCCGCTGTCGCGCAACGAACAAGGCGTGCGGGAGTATCGCAAAAAACACCAAAAGACTGAACCACAGAGGACACAGAGAAAAAGAACGAGAAAACAGATTTCTCACTCTGTGAACTCTGTGTCCTCTGTGGTTAAGGCTTTTGAATCTAGCAAAAAGAGGAGCTTAGCAATTTGTTCGATGAGAGACCCTTCGCGCCCGTGCAGAGTTATTCAAAGGCTCCCTAATCCAGCGTTTCGATATGGCGTCGAATCCGGTTGAGCGCGATGTGCAACTGGTTGGATGACCGTCGACGATTTGCCAGGCCGGTCAACTCCTCATGCAATGCCAGTCGACAGGCTTCGGACACGGCGTGCCCCACCCCCCGAATGCTTTGCCTGAGGGTCGCGTTTTCGACCAGCAATGCATCGACCTGCTGCAAGGCAGCCTGGAGCTGCTGCTGTGGGTCTGAGAACATGAGTGCCTGGTAACGCACGGGCGGGTCGACCTGTGAGCGCATGGCGCGAAATACTTCCAGCTCCACCCGCTGCTCAGCTTCGTTGCCGTTGCCGTTTGAAAATGAGCCTGAAACCAGGCCAAGATTGTGCCCCTTTGCTTCGCTATTCGTCATTCTTCTGTTCATGCCAACTCCTCTATGCCCCGGTTTGTTGCCGGGCGGCCGACCCGCCCGGCAACCTGCTTCTTTCACTTCTGTTTCGCCGCTGTAATCAACGTTTGTTAATCAACGCAATCACAGGAATCCGCTCAAATAGTCGGGCGACCCAGCCGCCGCCGAATGGTCAGCGCGATACCACCGAGCAACGACAACAGCCCGGCCAGCCCCAGCATCGGCAGCGGACCCGCTGTAGCCGGCAGCTCCCGCGGCCTTTCGGCAAAAGGATCTTCCTCGGCCTCAGCCAGACGCATTTGCTCGTCGTCTTCTACCGGTGGCACCTCATCGGCTCTCCTTGCCATCTGCCCGCGTGGCGCGTCAGGGGCGCCAGCAAATCCGAATTCGCCTTCCGGCGCAAACAGACTCAGCCGTTGCCCTTCAAAAACCTCATCCCAGGTGTAGGGCTGGCCGTCAAGCAGGACCCTCTGATTATCACCAGGCTCCAGATTGACAATGCCGTGTGATCTTTCGTCCGGACCGATGAACTCAGCCCGAATTGTTCCGTCAGGCTCACGGCCCAGGAAATCAATTTCGAACCGGGCCCAATGCTCTCCACCGGAAATGACCACGTCATGACAGGCTTCGGGCGACCATGGGTACTCGGCCAGCATCCGGCGATCCCAGTTCACCTCGGCGCAACTGATTGTCGCAAGCTCCAGGCCTGCCAGGGGATCACCCTGAACCCTGTCTTCCAGGACTGCTTCTTGCGCTGCGCGTTGAGCAAATGCTGTTCCGGCCAGTGAAAAGCCCAGAATCACCGCGACTGCCAATATCAAGATATTCAATTTGCTGTTCATAAGTGCTTCTCCTTGGGATTGAGCGACATAATGAGAACGTTCATGATGAGAACGTTCATGGCCCTTGTTAATTCATGACAACCGCCTGCACGATGTATCGTAGCGGCGCGTTTCCAACAAAATAAAACGGGTAGCAAGTGATCAGCGTGACGGTCGATTCATCCGTTGGATCCAGTGGCCAGAGGTCCTGGGGCTCCACGATCGACAGCGAGGTGACCTGGTAACTACCTTGACGCGACAGGCTTTCAAGTTCCAGGATGTCACCGACAGCAACGTCCTTGAGTGGACGAAAATGCTGGTCGCGATGCGCGGCAATGGCCATGTTGCCATCGTTGTTCGGTCCCGCTGTCCCATGGACCCAGCCAGCACCTCGATTAAGATTGAATTCGCTGATGTCCCGGTAGACCGGCACCTCCAGGCTCAGCCTGGGTATGCGTAGCAAAGCGATTGGTATGGATTGCTCCTTGGCGGGCTGACTTAAAGGCCTGGAATCGTTTTCGTCGACGACCTGTTGCCCGGCGGTGTCCCGAGCCTCGACAAAGACCTCAACGCCATGCTGACGCAGATTTTCCAGCCCGGCCCGAGCACCAAAAAAGAGCATCAGCAGCAACAGACCGACGGTCCAGCAAACCAGCTCCAATGCGACATGCGGCGAGCGATCAGGCATAAGCCTGATCCCCAGAGCCTTCATCTGCCGGATTTTCAAAAACGTGACAAACTTCCATGCGCAATTTTCCCGTCAATTGTTCAATCAGGGAAGTCAGGCTAGAGGCTCACCCCTTTGGGCGTCTGTACGTAAGCGCACCAATGGCCTTGCACCGAAAGTGCGTCCAGATAGGTTGCAAACCGCTTAATTCAGGACCGCTTCGGCCCAGAAACCGAGGACAGATTGACAAATTCCTGATGCAGTAGCTGGCGCTCGCGACGCAACAGGTCCACAAGTTCGCGACGGTCCCAGAAAATAGTACGCACCAAAATGCGATCCCGGTAAATCAGGACATTTCGTCGGTAGCGCAACGCGACGAAGCCGGTTGGTGGCAACAGAGCAAGGTAGGCGAAAGCCTCGACCGCACTCAGGCCGGCAACCTGCCACAGCGTCAAGCCGATCAACGCATAATTGGCCGTAAACGCCAGCACACCGCTGCCAAAGAGGGTGAACGCGCGCACCGCCTCATCACGACTGAGCCGCCCCAATCCGCGCGCTAGAAGGTAGGGCGCAACATTGTGGAGAAGACCAAACAGGGCAACCGGCGCCACCAGTACGGCATAAAGGGTCATACGCAATCTGATCAGGCGCTGACGCGCGGGCTCATCGAAGGCATGGGACAAGGCTTCGCGGAGCTCAGTCTGGCCCAGGTGATCCTTGTATCGCTCCAGCCTCTTGCGCAAGGCGACCACCCGGCGCCGGTCTGTCTGCCAGGCATGGACCAGCACATCCCGAATATGCTGGCGACTGTGCATGCGCCGCTCGAACGCGTGGCTGCTTTCCGGGGTGGCGCGCCGATACCAGGCTGCCATGCGCCACAACCAGCGCTTCGGGAACCGTTGCTTGATCGGCCGGCCCGGGTGGTCTGCGCCACTTTCGAAGCGGCGACCCAGTTGATCGCCGAACACCGCACTGAGCTGATCGACCATCTGCCCCAGGCGGGCGTCCTCAATCGTCAACACCTGCTGTCCAAGGGCTGATTTGATGTGATCGGTCAGCGCGGCCAACGCCGCGGACGGATCGAGTCGGTATTGCTCGGCATAGTCCGCCACGCGAATCGGGGCGCCGAATCGTAACAGCACGGCCGACATCAAGAAGCCGCGGTTTTCAAAATTAACGCCGACCGGCACGACGACCAGGCCAAGTTGATAGTCATTGCGTGACTCGGCACCGAGGGCAAGCCGGGCCGCCCCTTTGCGCAATGGACCGATGCGAGTCGGTGGCGAATTGCGGCCTTCGGGAAAAATGCCGACACACCCGCCGGCTTCCAGCAATTCGAACACTTTTCTGAAAACTTCGGCATTGCGTTCAATCGAATCCGGCACTTCAGCCACGCGGTAGACGGGCACCGCTCCCAACCGCCGATACAGGGCTGCCAACGGCCCGAAGCGAAACAGGCCACTGCGAGCCAGGTAATTGATGGGCCGCTGGATCTGGGTTGCAAGCAAGATTGAATCAAGAATGGAACTTGGATGATTGGCCGCCAGAATGACCGGGCCGGACGCGGGTACATGCTCGCGACCCGTGGCACGGATCTCGACAAAATAGAGCTCGTTGACGACCCTCAACAGGCGGATCAGCCAGCGATAGAGTCTCAATGGCTTCAGGTCTGGCTTGTCAGACATTGTGGTTCTGATCTGCAGGCCGATCCGCAATGGCCTCCTTTATCATGGCTTGTTGATTGCGTTGACAGATCCGGCCAAACGCCATCAGACGATCGGTCACCAGTCGATTGAATGACCCCGCCGGGAACTGACCGTGTTCGTCCGCTTCACCAGGCTCCATGCCGGTCAGCAATGCCAAAGCATCGTTCAGCCGTGTGATCGGGTAGACCGCGAAGCGGCCGTCCGCGACGGCGGCCCGGACACGAGCATCGAGCATCAGGTGCTCAATATTGCTTGCCGGCAGTAACACCGCGTGTCCATCCAGGCATCCTGCCTCTGAACAGACATCAAAGAAGCCTTCGACCTTTTCATTGACGCCTCCCACAGCCTGCACCTCGCCATGCTGATTGATTGATCCGGTGACTGCCATGGACTGCTTGAGCGGGACGCGCGCTATTGCCGAGAGCAGAACGCAGGCTTCGGCGACCGAGGCCGAATCCCCTTCGATGCCGCCGTAAGCCTGCTCGAAGGCCAGGCTGGCGGTCAGTGACAGTTCTGAATCCTGGGCGTAGCGGCCAGCTATGAATCGGGACAGGATCATGACCGCCTTGCTGTGGAGTGGTCCGGCCAGTTTTGCTTCGCGTTCAATATCGACAAACTGAGCGCGTCCCGGCCGGGCGGTGGCGCTGATCCTGGCCGGCATGCCAAAGCTGTGATTGGCCAGCCGGGTCACGGTCAATGCATTGACCTGCCCGACGCGCTCACCGCTGGTCGCCACCATCAGGACGCCGCGCCGGACGAGTTCACGGGAAC
>JBGTEC010000284.1:0-4402 GCA_041747995.1 Wenzhouxiangella sp. | reverse complement strand
CGACAACCGTCGCCGCTTCTTTCCGGCCTGACGGCCGGCAAACCGCAACGACTCGACGATTTGTTTATTTGACGACTCGCCTGGCGGCTCGCCGTCGACAACCGTCGCCGCTTCTTTCCGGCCTGACGGCCGGCAAACCGTCTCCCGTCTCCCGTCTCCCGTCTCCCGTCTCCCGTCTCCCGTCTTTCCCCTTTCCCCTTTCCCCTTTCCCCTTTCCCCTTCCTGATTAGCGTCGTGTCTCAGTCGAAAGCCAACAATCCCCTGACATCACCGCTGCACGCCGGCCTCAAGCGGGAGGATTCGCTGAAGGCCTAGCCACGCGTCGAACTGAAGCGGATACTCCCGCTTGAGGCCGGCCTCGAAGCCATTGAGCCCCGGGCACTGAGACACGACGCTAATCAGGTTCCCCTTTCCCCTTTCAACCACTCATCTGTCACAATACCCAGTTAATCAGAATCCCGAGCCCCCATGACCAACAAACCCGAATCCCTGAGCTACCGCGACGCCGGTGTTGATATCGATGCCGGCAATGCTCTGGTCGAGCGGATCAAGCCATTGGTTGCCATGACGCGCCGGCCCGAAGTGATGGCGGGGCTGGGTGGTTTTGGTGGTCTGTTTCATCTTGGTGATCGCTACCGTGATCCCGTGCTGGTTTCGGGAACGGATGGCGTCGGCACCAAGCTGCTGCTGGCCCGCCAGCTGAACCACCATGACACCATCGGCATTGATCTGGTTGCCATGTGTGTCAACGACATCCTGGTCTGCGGCGCCGAGCCGCTGTTTTTCCTGGATTATTTCGCCTGTGGCAAGCTCGAGGTGGACATGGCCACCGATGTGGTTTCCGGAATCGCCGAAGGCTGTCGACAAGCGGGCTGCTCGCTGATCGGGGGGGAGACAGCCGAAATGCCGGGCATGTATGGCGATGGCGACTACGACCTGGCTGGTTTCACGGTAGGTGCGGTCGAGCGCGAAACGCTGATCGACGGCAGCCGTATCAACGAGAATTGCGTAGTGCTCGGCCTGGCCTCGAGTGGACCTCACAGCAATGGATTCTCGCTGATTCGCAAGGTGATCGAGCATAGCGGCGCCCAGCTCGACAGCCAACTCGGCGATCAGACGCTGGGTCAGGCCCTGATGGCGCCAACCCGGATTTACGTCGACCCGGTCCTTGACCTGATCAAGCGCTTCGACGTTCGCGGCATGGCCCACATTACCGGCGGCGGTCTGACGGAAAACATTATCCGAGTGATTCCGGACGGCTTGGGCCTGGAGATCGACAGCAGCAGCTGGCCAGTGCCGCTGGTGTTCGACTGGCTCCAACAGGCAGGCAATATCGAGAGCTCGGAAATGCGTCGCACTTTCAACATGGGCATCGGTTTCGTGCTGATTTGCGATCAGGCCGAAGCTGAGGCGATTAGCAACGCGATTAGTGGCGCAACAGGCGAGCCTGCCATGGTCATCGGTCGGGTTGTCCGACATGAGCGGGGTGAGCGGGTCGTTTTCAGCCAATGACCGTAACGCAAGACGCCAGACTGGTTGTCCTGTTGTCCGGACGCGGGACCAACTATGCGGCGCTCCAGGCCGCAGCAAATGACTGGCTTGGAGCCCGCATTGCCGGGATTATTTCCGACCGACCAACAGCCCCGGCGCTGGACCTGGCTCATCGACACGGGACCGACAGCGTCTGTGTCGACCGCGGCCAACATCCTGACCGAACGACCTTCGAAGCGAGTCTTGCAGCCGCTATCGATGGCTTCGAATCGAGCCATATCGTTCTGGCGGGATTCATGCGCGTCCTCAGCGCAGACTTCGTCCGCCGCTACCACGGAAAAATGATCAATATTCACCCCTCGCTGCTGCCCCGCTATCGCGGCCTCCATACCCATCAGCGCGCGCTGGATGCCGGTGACGCGGAGCATGGCGCCAGCGTTCATTTTGTCACTCCCGAACTAGACGGCGGACCCGTGATCAGCCAGGTGCGCATGCCGGTCTTGCCGCGCGATGACGCTGCGAGTCTATCGGAGCGTTTGCTGGCGCTTGAACACCGGCTGCTGCCGTCCACGATGGCACTAATGCTGCAAAGCCTGGTCGAACTGCGCGATGGAGAACTTTATGTCGAAAACAAGAAGCTTGATCATCCGCTTCAGCTTGGCAGTGATCTGGATGACCGCGGCCGGCTCACTGAGCGCGTCTGAATCCGACCAGGGCTCCGGCCCTTCTGGTAACCAGTCCGCGCCACTACCTGAACATACCGCGGTTTATGAGGTTTTGCGACGAGGAGGCAAGATCGGCGAGGTTCATGTCTCTCTGAGCCGCAATGATCAGGGCGTGTGGCATTACGATACCGAAACGGTGGCCACGGCGCGCATGGCACGCATTCTCGGGGCTTCGGCCGAAGAATCGGCCTATTTTGTATGGCGCGGTGAGAACATACAGATGGTGACCTACCGTCAGGTCACCCGCGCCGCTGGTCGGGAACGGTTCTGGCAACACGAACTGGATTGGGAAGAGAACATATCGCGGACTCACACCTACGAAGGCGATCACGTGATTGAGCTTGAACCCGAGTTGGTCGACCCGCTGACCTTACGTCTGCAACTGGCCGTGCTGCTGGCTGACCCGGACCAGCGTCAAACAGATCATGAGTTTCGCGTCCTCGAGCGCGACGAGATTGAGGATCAGCAATTTCTTTTTCGCGGCACTGAAGCCGTCACGGTCCCGGCCGGCTGCTTCGAAGCAGTAAGAATGAAACGTTTTCGCCGCGAAGGCTCCAGCCGCAATTACGACTCCTGGCACGGCGAAAGCTTTTACTGGATGCCCCTGCGCATCCTGCAGACCAAGAACGGCAGGGAAGAGCTGGATATTCGCCTGATCGAGACCGACCTTGCGCTGGCGGATGGTGATTGTGGCGAGAACTGAATTTGAAGCGAAAACTTGAGGAGCCCCGCAGTAGGGCGCGCGCTCGGACACAGCCTATGTGCTTTAACGAACGGAACAACGGCTCAATTCAACCTATACTGACAGGATCATCTACGGGAGTCGAAGATCCATGAGATTGCCTATTGTCCTGAGCGCCCTGCTGCTTGCCGCCGGCTGCGCTGTCAACCCAGTGACCGGTCAACGCGAACTGAGCCTGTATGGCGAAGAGTGGGAGCTGGAAATTGGCGAGCAGTATTACGCGCCAATGCGTCAGTCCCAGGGCGGCGATTTCGTCCTTGATCCGCAGTTGATCAGTTACGTTCAGGAAGTTGGCCAGCGGGTTGCCCAACATTCCGATCGCGAGCTCCCCTACGAATTCCAGGTCATCAACAGTTCGGTACCCAATGCCTGGGCCCTGCCCGGCGGCAAGATCGCGATCAACCGCGGTCTTCTGACCGAGATGGGATCGGAGGCGGAATTGGCCTCGGTGCTCGGCCATGAGGCCGTGCACGCGGCCGCCCGTCATGGCGCCACCGCCCAATCCAGAGCGGCGCTGGCCCAAGGCGCGGTCATGATTGGCGGTCTCGCTGTCGGCATTGCCACCGAAAGCGAAACCTACGGCGCAGTCGCCATGCTGGGCGGCATGATCGGCGCCCAATTGATTACCCAACGCTACTCGCGCAACGCCGAGCGCGAAGCCGACCACTTCGGCATCATCTATATGCACAATGCCGGCTACAGTCCGGAAGGCGCGGTCAACCTTCAGGAGACCTTCGTCCGGATGGCAGAAGCCCGCGAGCCGGGCTTCATGCAGGGCTTGTTCGCTTCGCACCCGCCGTCAATGGAACGTCTCGAAAACAACCGGCGCCTGGCCGATGAACTGGGTCGCGAAGGCACCATGGGCGTCGAACGTCACCAACAGATGGTCGCCCGGATCAAGCGCCTGGAACCGGCCTACAAAGCTCACGACGAGGGCCGCGTCGCGCTGGGTGAAAAGCGCTTTGACGATGCCCTGGCCAAGGCAGAGCAGGCAATCGCACTGGAAGGCCGCGAAGCGATCTTTCATGCACTGAAAGGCGATGCCCTGGCTTCAAAGGAAGACTATGGGCAGGCTGAGCGCGCCTATAGCACTGCCTTGCGACATGACAGCAGCTGGTTCTACCAGCACCTGCGCCGCGGCATGGTTCGTCACGAACTGGGCAACCTCAATGGCGCGCGCACGGATCTGGCGGCCAGCATCGAGCGCTTGCCCACCGCCCAGGGACATCTCTACCTGGGCAACGTCGAACGGGCTGCCGGCAACCGCGCCCAGGCCGTTGAGAACTACCGCATTGCCGCCCAATCACAAGGCGAAGTTGGCCAGCGCGCCCGTCAGGCGCTCAACGAAATGGGCATTCAGTAGTAAAGCGCATCGGTCACCGGCCATGGCCGGTGCTACCATTGGCATCCCTTGAAGTAAATGCCAACGGTTGATTGTGATGAC
>JBGTEC010000283.1:0-5109 GCA_041747995.1 Wenzhouxiangella sp. | reverse complement strand
TTATGGCGAGATCGCCAACCAAGCCGTGGCCGGACTGAAAGACCTGGGCGCGCGCGAATGGATCATGCTCACCACCCTGGCGATTTTCGTCCTCGGCGTCGGCATCTGGCCCTGGCCCCTGATCAACATGATGGAAGCCTCTGTACAGAATTTGGTGGAACACATTGTGGTTTCGAAGATTGATTAAGGATCAAGGATCAAGGAACAAGGAGCAAGGAAACGGATCAAGCGTGGCCTGGCCTTTCGCCTTTGCCTTTAGCCTTGATCCTTGACCCTTGAGCCTTGAGCCTCGAAAGAACCTAGCAAAAGACCCTGACTATGACAATCGCTGAACTACAACTCGCCCTACCCGAAATCTTCGTGCTGAGCATGGCCTGCGTGATATTGCTGGCTGATCTGTTCATTTCGGATGAGCGGCGTGGGCTAACCCATATGCTGGCTGTGCTGACCCTGCTGTTTGCCGCCATCCTGACCATCCGGGTGATGCTGCCGGCAGGCGAGGTTATTCACGCCTTCGCCGATACCTTCGTCCGGGACCGCTTCGGCGATGTGCTCAAGGTCTTCAGCTATATCATCCTGGCCGGCGTGTTCGTTTATGCCAAGCATTACCTGCGCCAATTCAACCTGTTCAAGGGCGAGTTCTACACCTTGAGCCTGTTCGCCCTGCTGGGCGTGATGGTGATGATCTCGGCCTCCAACCTGATCACGGTCTACCTCGGCCTCGAGTTGCTCGCGCTGTCGAGCTACGCCCTGGTGGCGCTGGATCGCGAGTCGCGCTTCGGTTCGGAAGCGGCGATGAAGTACTTCATTCTCGGTTCGCTGGCTTCCGGCTTGCTGCTTTACGGCATGAGCCTGATCTATGGCGCCACCGGCTCGCTGGATCTGGCAACCATCAGCCAGGCGCTGGGCGCTGGCGCGGGGGAGTCGATGCTGTTGACCTTTGGCCTGGTGTTCATCGTCATCGGCATCGCCTTCAAACTCGGCGCCGTGCCGTTCCACATGTGGGTACCGGACGTCTATCATGGCGCCCCATTGGCGATCACCCTGTTCATCAGCTCGGTGCCCAAGCTGGCCGGCCTGGCACTGGCGATTCGTTTACTGGACAACGGCCTGATCGGCTTGCACGGCGACTGGCAGGGCATGCTGGTCGTACTGGCCGCCCTGTCGCTGATCCTGGGTAACTTTGCCGCCATCGCCCAGACCAACATCAAGCGCATGCTGGCCTATTCCACCATTTCGCACATGGGCTTCATGCTGCTCGGCATCCTGGCCGGCACGGCCGAAGGCTATGCCGCGGCCATGTTCTACGCCATTGCCTACGCCATCATGTCGGTTGGTGCCTTCGCCGTCATCATCCTGATTTCCAATGGCGATCGCGAGGCCGACCAGCTCGACGATTTCAAGGGCCTGGCCAGGCGCAATCCCTGGCATGCCTTCCTGATGATGATGATCCTGTTCTCACTGGCCGGCGTGCCGGTGTTTCTTGGCTTCTTCGCCAAGTGGCAGGTCATTGCCGCAGCCATCTCGGCCGGCTTCACCGGCCTGGCCGTGCTGGCGGTGGTCACCGCCGTCGTTGGTGCTTTCTATTACCTGCGAGTCGTCAAGCTGATGTATTTCGACGAGCCGGAAGACGAAACACTGATCACCGCACCGGTCGACTTCCGCGCCGTACTCACGATCAACGGCGTTGCCGTCCTCGCCCTGGGCATCTTCTCCGGCGGCCTGATCAGCCTGTGCGTCAGCGCATTCGTCTGATGCCATCATGACGGTGCCCTCAGCCCGTCATATTCATCACCCTTCCGTCACGAGGTGCCGTCAGGTGCCGTGGCTGGGGCGTTTCGCGACCGAGCGGCCCGCAGGCGTACTGACCTGTACGTTGAGGACCCGCGACCGAGCGAAACGCCCCAGACGCGGGGCCTGCCGGTGCCGCAGTAGGTAGGGTGGTGAATATGGCGGGCTCTGGCATCTTGCTGCTCGACAAACCGGTCGGGATTACTTCCAACGCCGCCCTTGGCCGGGCCAAGCGTGTCCTTGGCATTAAGAAGGCCGGCCATACCGGTACCCTTGATCCGCTGGCCTCAGGTCTGCTGGCGCTGTGTTTTGGTGAAGCCACCAAAGTCAGCGGCTTCCTGCTTGATGCCGACAAGACCTACATTGCTGAAGCCACGCTGGGGGTGACCACCGACAGCGAAGATGCCGAAGGCCAGATTCTCGAGCAATTGCCCGTACCGGCGATCGATCCGGAGGAAATGAATTTGCTGCTGGATCGCTTTCGGGGGCCCATCGAACAAATCCCGCCCATGCACTCGGCGCTCAAACACAAGGGCAAGCGCCTGTACGAACTGGCCCGGCAGGGTGAAACCGTCGAGCGACCCCCGCGTGCGGTCACTATTCACAGCCTTGATCTGCTCGACCTGAATTCACCGAAGCTGCAACTGGCAGTCACCTGCTCCAAGGGCACCTATATTCGCTCACTGGTGCGTGACATTGGCGAGGCGCTAGGCTGTGGTGCTCATTTGAGCGCACTCCGGCGCACCGCCAGTGCCCCGTTCTATCTGGCCGATGCCATTGGCCTGGAAACCCTGGATGGGCTCAACCGAGAAGAAGCTCATGCCTTGCTGCTGCCAGCAGACACGGCGCTGATGCACTTGCCTGAAGTTCACCTGGATCCGGTTCAGTCGGCCCGGCTGCGGCAGGGGCAGAAGCTCGCTGGCGTTGATGCCGACATTCCCGGGCTGGTTCGGGTTTATGATCATCTGGGGTTTTTTGGGATTGGGGAGAGTGATGGGGAGGGGCACCTTAAGGCGAAACGGTTGTTTAATCCTTAACACCAAAATACCAAAGAACCAAAGTACTAAGGCTTTGTATTCGGGAAGCCTGACGGATATGCCGCCGGGCACGCTCAACAACGCCTGAAGCAAGCTGGACTGAAGAAATAGGTGAATTTATGCAGTATGTAGTCATACTCGAAGAAGACTCTGAAAGCTGGGGTGCCTATGTTCCCGACCTTCCGGGGTGTGTCGCGGCCACTCCTATAACCGGTAGGCTTCAGGGCTGCAAAGCCGGGCGAGCTCAGTGGCGGCGCCTGTTGAGCCAAATGTTAGGTGTGATAAGTACTTGGAGAGTTGACACTGGTATGAAAATGGTATAGTTTTCACACCATGATTGTCTTTGAGTATGACGAAGCCAAGAGTAAGGCAAATCTCGCCAAGCACGGAATCGACTTCGATGAGGCTCAAGGGTTATGGAACGACCCGGATTTGCTGGAGATTCCCGCGAAAACGGAGGATGAACCGCGATTTCTTGTAATTGGGCAGACGGCTGAAAAGCACTGGTCTGCGGTAATCACCTATCGTGGCACGAATGTACGAATCATTTCTGTTCGCCGCTCCAGAACGGAGGAGGTAGCACTGTATGAAAGCCAAGGAATTTGAAGATAAATTTGCTGCTGGTGAGGATATCACCGATGTTCTTGATCTGGCCAAGGCTCGGCGAGTATCTCGGGTGCCGAAGCGAGTGAATGTGGATTTTCCTACCTGGATGGTGGAGTCGCTGGATCGCGAAGCCGGGCGCTTGGGCGTAACCCGCCAGTCAGTCATAAAGATGTGGCTGGCCGAACGGTTGCAGCACTCATCGCCTAACTCGGCGCTCAACTCGGACGCCGGCTAAGCCGGCTGGAAGTTGGTCGGTTCGCCTATTCGGTCGCCGTCATTGAACGGCCCAGCCGACGCCATCGCCCTGGAAACTCTGGACGGCCTCAATCCCGAAGAAGCCCGGGCTCTGCTGCAGCCAGCCGACACCGCCCTGATGCACCTGCCCGAAATCCACCTCGACCCCGTCCAGTCCACCCGCCTGCGCCAGGACCAGAAACTGGCTGGCGTCAAAGCCGCGATTTGCCTGAGCAAATCCCGGCCCGGTTCCGTACGCTGTGAGCGCTTATGGCAGACCCGTCAGATCAGGCTTGGAGCAAAGTCGGGGCGTTGCGAAACTCGGATATACCCTGGAAAGGGTTAGCAACCAGCCAGAGCTCCAAGTCACCGGCGGATGTTCGTAAGGGCATCGCACCGGCCGATCGCCGTTACGCGGAGCTTCGACATCACCTGACCCGCCAGGGCGCCGTACTCGACTGTACGTTGAGGAACCGCGACCGAGAGAAAGCCGCCGGATGGCCCTTCGCGTCAGCTCAGCTCCAGTTCGAAAAGCTTGCCTACCACCAAATCATCGTCCATCTGCTCGCCTTGCCAGTTGGGGATGCACGTTTCAGCGGTAACGTTGAGGCCGTGGCGGCGGTTGGTGTTGATCAGGGCGAAGACGTTACCGCGGTAACCTGTTTGTGGGGCGTCGGGGAGGAATTTGCCGTGCGCATCGCGGAATTCGGGTTGGCCGTTCGGGTTCATCCGAACTGAAAAACCGCCTTCGTGGACGGCGCGGTGGTGGTGGCGGCAGAGGGTGACCAGGTTGTCGAGTTTAGTTTCGCCGCCGTCGGCCCAGTGCTGGATATGGTGCGCATCGGCGTGCTTTTGGGCGGTACATCCCGGAAAGCGACAACCCTGGTCGCGTTTTTGCAGGGCTCGGCGGATGGCCGGTGGGATGGAGCGGGTTTTGCGGCCGACGTTCAGGGTTTGGCCATCGCTTGATTCCTGCCAGGGCACAATGGCGCAGTCGCAGGCCAGTCTTCTTGACGTTTCCGCTGAAACGTTTCCGCCTTCGGCCAGGCTGGCTTCGCTGCCGGTTCCATCTTTTCGGAGGGTATCGAGGTCGGTGTGGACGTGGATGGTGCAGCGGTCGCCGCCATTGATATTGCCTTGATTGCCGGCAAAGAAATGATCGGCCATTCTTTCCAGAGCGTCGGCCCGGCGCTGCTCGAATCGACAGGGCATGGGTTGGTCCAGATCCGGCTCGCTGGACGTTTCCGCGGTAACGTTTTCCTGCTCGGCTTCGATCTCGTCCATTGCCGCTTCGATGGCTTTCATGATGCGCTCGCCCTGTTCGGGAGCGAAGCGGCCATACAGGCACCAGGAACCATCCTCGTCCTGGCGCCAGACCAAGCGCCGTCGCTCATGTCGTTCATTCTCCGCAGCCAGCGCTTCATCGCGCCGAACGCGCTTG
>JBGTEC010000282.1:0-1854 GCA_041747995.1 Wenzhouxiangella sp. | reverse complement strand
AGGCCGCTGGCGCGCTGCCTGCAGCATTGGGCGTCATGCCGCAACCGGACCCGGCCTGGATCGCAGCCGGCCGTGAAGGCGGGCTGGCCGGAACCGAGCGGGCCACCTGGGCCCGATTTCTGCTCGCCCTGGTGGTCGTCTACGGCGCGATGCCGCGGATCGTACTCAGCCTGTTTTGCGCCGCCATGGCCACCGTTGCCGCTCGCAATCTGACCTTGGATCGCAAGCAACCCGGTTACCTGCGCCTGATGCCTCTGCTGAACCCGGCGCCGACCACATCGAGCAAGCATGGTCAGGCGCCGGTCGTTCCGCCTCCAAGGGCCAGACGTGTTGCGAAAAAACCGTCGGGTCCGGCCATATTGGTCGGCATTGAACTGGAGCGTCTTGAGGCGGACTGGCCACCCTCGCTACCCGGGATCGAGGCGCGCGCACTGGGGCGTGCCGACCGCCGCAGCCAGCGCCAGGAGCTACTGGCCGCGCTCAAGGCTCTGAGCGATCCACCGCCCGCGCTGATCGTCGTCTGCTCCCTGTTGCGAACACCCGACAGCGGCACCGCGGAATTGCTCAACCGTCTGGCCGATGCCGCCGGCAGCGCCCTGATCCTGGTGCTGGATGAACAATCACTATTGAGTGAGCGTGGCGGCGACCTGGCAGCCCGACGCGCCGACTGGGAAGCGCTGGCCGAGCGTGTCGGTGGCCGGGCAATCGTCATCGACCTCGACCAGCCCGATGTCGCGACGCTGGCGCGACTCAGGCAATGGGTTGAAGAAAGCGCATGAAGCTGCCACTGCTCAGAATTGCCGTGGTCGGACACACCAATACCGGCAAGACCTCGCTGATCCGCACCTTGACCCACAACAGGAAGTTCGGCGAGGTGCTGGACCGTGGCGGCACGACCCGCCAGGTCACCTCCACCATGCTTGGCACCATTGATGAGACATTGATCGAACTCTACGATTCCCCGGGTCTTGAGAACGCGCCGGACCTGATCGATTGGCTGGACAGTCTGCCGGGCGAGCGCCACGGCGGACCGGAGCGGATCGATCAACTGCTGGCCGACCCGGCCGGACGCGAGCGCTTTGACCAGGAAGCGCGCGTGCTCGAATTGATGCTGGCAGTCGACGTCGGCCTGTATGTCATCGATGCGCGCGAGCCGGTGCTGGAGAAATACCAGGATGAACTGGCGATTCTCGGCCAGTGCGCCCGTCCGATCGTGGCGGTACTCAATTTCACCGCATCAGAAGCCAGCCGCGAGGCCGAATGGCGGGAGGCACTGGCCCGGGTCACCCTGCATACCGTGCTGGCTTTTGATGCGGTCGTGCGCGACCCTGCCACCGAAAGACGGTTGTTCGAGAAACTGAAAAGTCAGCTTGATGATTTCGCCCCCACGCTGGAAGCCTGGTTGGCTGCCCGTCAACGCGAGGAAGACGAACGCCGCGCCGCCGCCCTGCGCGCCATCGCCAACCTGCTGATCGACGCGGCCGCCTGTCGGCGCAGCTACCCGCTGGGTCGCGAGGACGAACGCAGCACCCGCTTAAACGAGATCCGCCGATTGATCCGGCAACGCGAGCAGGCCTGCGTCGAGACTCTGCTTGATCTGTACAGTTTTGGTCGTGAGGATTATGCGGGCGATGAACTACCCTTGACCGACGGCAGTTGGCCCGACGACCTGTTCGACCCGGAAACACTGAGTCACTACGGCATTAGCACGGGCAAGCATATTGGCGCGGGCGCGGGCGCCGGAGCGATTTTTGATATCAGTACCGGCGGCCTGTCACTGGGGGCAGGCACCCTGATCGGCACCCTGGCCGGCGCCGGCACCGGCCTGGCCCGCACCGTCGGCACCCGTCTGGT
>JBGTEC010000281.1:0-5246 GCA_041747995.1 Wenzhouxiangella sp. | reverse complement strand
GGCGCCGGCTTCGCGCAGAGCCAGCACTTCGGCGTGCGGCTGGCCGGCGACCCGATGACCGCCGCGACCGACAACCTGGCCCTTGCGGACCAGCACACACCCCACCCGGGGATTGGGGTCGGCACTGAATAGCCCCGCACTGGCCAGGCTCAGCGCCTCGCTCATGTACCGAAAATCAGTGGCGGAGAAATCCATAAGCGGGGAAAGTTTAGCTGCCGGGGAATGCCGGAAAATCGGAAGTCGCCCGGGACTTAATCATCCGGGGTGTCCAGCAGCGGGATCTGGCGGCGGTCGATGGCGCCCGGATGTTCGCGCTCCAGGCGTTCGATTTCCTCGCGAAAGGCCTGCACATCCTCGAAACGGCGATAAACCGATGCAAACCGGACGTAAGCGACCTGATCCAACTGCGCCAGCTCGCTGGCGACCCAGTCACCAATCTGCTGGCTGGGTATTTCAGGCTCCTCCAGGGTTCGCACCAGCCGGACCAGCTTGCGTATGGCGCGCTCGACTTCCTGGGTCTCGACAGGCCGTTTTTCGAGGGCCTTGACGATGCCGCCACGAAGCTTGTTTTCACTGAAAGCCTCGCGTGAACCATCCGCCTTGATCACGTTGGGCGCCTTCAGCGCCGGGGTTTCGTAGGTATTGAAACGCGCGCCACATTCGGCGCATTCGCGCCGACGACGAATCTGAAAACCGTCGGAGGTCAGCCGCGAATCGACCACCCGGGTGTCGGTATGGTTGCAGAAGGGGCACCACATGGTTCAGGCGGTAAAAGGTGAAAGGTAAAAGGTGAAAGGGGTAATTGGGCCATGTCTCGGCGCTTGATTACAGCTTTTCCTTTCACCTTTCACCTTTCACCTCTTACCCTGTTGCTCATACACCGGATACCTGCGACACAGCGCCAGCGCCACTTCTTTTGCCTGCTCCTCCACCTGGCCGTCACCCACCTTGTCCAGCACATCACAGATCAGACCGGCGAGCTGTTGGCAATCGTCGGGCTGGAAGCCGCGGGTGGTGACTGCCGGGGTGCCGATGCGCAGGCCGGAAGTGACGAAGGGTGAGCGCGGTTCGCCCGGCACGGTGTTCTTGTTGACCGTGATATTGGCCCGGCCCAGCGATTCCTCGGCGTCCTTGCCGGTGATGTCTTTGTCGATCAGGTCGATCAGGAACAAGTGGTTGTCGGTGCCGCCCGATACCACCCTGTAGCCGCGATCGAGAAAGGTGCCGGCCATGGCGCGCGCGTTGTCAACGACGCGCTGCTGATAAGCCTTGAACTCCGGCTCGAGCGCCTCCTTGAAGGCCACCGCCTTGGCCGCGATCACGTGCATCAAGGGCCCGCCCTGGCAGCCGGGGAACACCAGCGAATTGAATTTTTTGGTCAATGTCTCGTCGTCACCCCTGGCCACGATGATGCCGCCGCGCGGGCCGCGCAGGGTTTTGTGGGTGGTCGAGGTCACGACATGAGCGTGCGGCACCGGGTTGGGATAGACTCCGGCGGCAATCAGACCGGCGACATGGGCCATATCAACCATGAAATAGGCGCCGACCGAATCGGCAATCTCGCGCATGCGGGCCCAGTCGACGACGCGGGAGTAGGCCGAAAAACCGCCAATCAGCATCTTCGGCTGATGCTCTTTGGCCAACTCGGCCATGCGTTCATAATCGATCTGGCCGGACTGGCGGTCGAGCCCGTAGTGAACGGCGTTGAATACCTTGCCAGAGAAGTTGACCTTGGCGCCGTGGGTCAGGTGACCGCCTTCGGAAAGGTCCATGCCCAGGATCGTGTCGCCGGGCTTCAACAGCGCCAGGTAGACCGCCTGGTTGGCCTGGGAACCCGAATGTGGCTGAACGTTGGC
Source organism: Wenzhouxiangella sp. (assembly GCA_041747995.1). Taxonomy (GTDB): domain Bacteria; phylum Pseudomonadota; class Gammaproteobacteria; order Xanthomonadales; family Wenzhouxiangellaceae; genus Wenzhouxiangella. The sequence continues at coordinate 3,390 of JBGTEC010000281.1, read as the reverse complement.
ATAGCCGGCTTCAAACAGGTGCCTGGCCCGGTCGATTGCCAACTGCTCGGCGATATCCACATGTTCGCAGCCGCCGTAATACCGTCGACCCGGATAGCCCTCGGCGTATTTGTTGGTCAGCACCGAACCCTGCGCTTCCATGACCCGGGGCGAGGCGTAGTTTTCCGAGGCGATCAGTTCGATATGGTCTTCCTGGCGCTGCTCTTCGGCACTGATGGCGCGAGCCAGTTCAGCATCGAAACTCGCGATCGTGTAGCTGCTGTCAAACATGGGCTGATTCTGTATCGGGGAACGCGCACAATCTTATCACCGATGGCGCGCCACAAGCTCATGGCTATCTCACCCAACCCTTCCGTCGCGATTGTTCGGCAGGGTGGTTCGCCAGGTGGTGAAAGGGGCTTAAGGCTCAGCCCGCTCCTGTTCCTCCAGGCCCCACGGAAAACGACCCTCGATTTCCAGGTGCAGCGCAAACACCAGGAACGTGCGAATGACGATGATTACCGCCAGCATGAGCACGCTCTCCATGGTGTAGTCGACCGCCACGGTCTTGATGATGTCGGCGGCGACCAGGAATTCAAGGCCCAGGATCAGCCCGCGCACACTGCGCCGCCGATAGTCCAGATAGGACTGATGCGTGGTCCAGCGGCCCAGATGGCGCAGAAAAACAATGGTTGCAAAGACGAATCCACCGAGAATGACCAGTATGCCCACCAGCTCAAGCAGGACTACGATGTAATTCACACTGACGTGCAGCATGTCGCCCATGGATCCTCCCTGTCGGTTTGGTTCAACAGCCTTGAGTGTACGTGCCAGGGCGAAGAGTTAGAAGGGGCAGCCGGGCCTGTTGACTTTACTGAGATCACCCTGGATATGCGGCAACGCCATCAGGTGACGATCCATGACCCGGAACCACAGCGGCGGCAGATAGGCCAGCACGAACATGCCGAAGTAGCCGCTGGGCAGGCGGGGCGCGCTGTCGAAGTGTCGAAGTGACTGGTAGCGGCGGGTCGGGTTGGCGTGATGGTCGGAGTGCCGTTCAAGGTGAAACAGCAACAGGTTGGAGAAGATGTGGTTGCTGTTCCAGGAGTGATGCGGCTGGCAGCGCTCGTAACGACCGTCCGGCAGCTTGAACCGCAGCAGCCCGTAGTGCTCGACATAATTGGCGCTGGTCAACTGAAACCAGGCGACCAGGTTGTGGATCAGCAGGAAGACCAAGGTTGGCCAGCCCAGCGCCACGACCAGACCGCCCTGAAGCACCAGCGCGATCAGGTGGGATTCGAGAATGGTATTGTGCGGATGCCAGGGGCCGAGCCTGCGGCGGGCCAGTCGCTTTCTTTCCAGGCGCCAGGCGCGGGCGAAGCCGCCAGGCATCTCACGCAGGGCGAAGCGATAGATCGATTCCCCCATGCGTGCACTGGCGCAATCTTCCGGGGTGGCGACCTGCTGGTGATGGCCGAAGTTGTGCTCGACTGTGAAATGACCATAGAAAGGCACCGCCAGCGCGATCCGGCTCAGCCACTGATCGATTGAATCGCGCTTGTGGCCCATCTCGTGAGCCGTGTTGACCGCCAGGCCGGACGCCAGGCCGGCAACGACCGCCAACGCCAGCCAGCCGAATAGGCTCAAATCGGCCCAGGCCGCATAAGTTGCGGCAAAGGCCAGCGCGAATACATGCAGCGGCACGGCGAGCCAGGTGAGGCGTCGGTAGTAGCGATCACGCTCCAGCGCCGGCACAGTTTGTTCGGGCGGGTTGCTCTGGTCTTCACCCAGCCACCAGTCCAGCAGCGGGCCGACGCCATAAGTGAGCAGAACGGGAGTCAACAGGGTCCACTCCCAGCCACTCCAGAAGTGGAGGAGGGCCGCATAGACCGGAAACAGCGGATAAAGAACGGACAACAGCCACCAGGCGCGCTTGTGGTCGACATAGCGCTCGGTTCGGCCCGAAGAAGCGGTATAGCTGTAAGACGTCATGGTTCGCCGGTTGTTGGCCTGAAACCATAGTGTGGCAGTGGACCTGGCTGGTCGGTTAGTGTAGTAAATGACAAGTTCTGGTCATTTATTGCCATTTTCAGGAGTGCCTGATGTTCAAATGGAATCATTTCAGCGTGCCCGCCAGCTACCTGCGCGCCTTCATCGATGAACTGGCTCCCAGCGATGCGGCGCAGGATGTCTTGCTGGACACCACGGGATTGAAAGGTGAACAGCTCAGGGGCAACGATCTGACCCTGCCCCTTGACCGCGTGCTATCGATCCTGCGCGTGATCGACAGCCTGGCTGCACCCGGTTGGCATATCGCACCGTCCCTGCGCCTGGATGCCGCTCACCATGGACCTCTCGGCATCGCGGTCGTCACCTCCGAAACGGTCGGCATGGCGCTCGATACCCTCGTCCGCTATGAGTCAACACGGGCTCCGTGGGCCATGCTCGCCGCTGAACGAAATGAAAAAACCCTGACCCTGACCGTCATACCCACGCTGGTGCTGGAACCACCGGGCGCGCTGCTGATGGAAATCAATCTGCTCGCTTTATCGGGCTTGTGCGCACCGTTGCTCGGTCGACAGCAGCACCGACTCGAAACCACGTTTCCCCTGCAATATCGGTCCTGGGAAGGCGCATTGCGAAAGGCCCTGCCCGGCACGATCCGGTTCCACGGCAGCCACTATAGGCTGAGTGTACCGACCGACTGCCTGGATCAGCCCTGCCGAACATCGGATACCGGCCTGCACGTCAGCGCTGTATCCCGGTGCGACAGCCTGCTGAACAACCGGGGCGGCGGGCGCCTTGCAGCCAGCGTCCGTCGGCAACTGTTCGAGGCAGATGGACGAGCGCCCGGGCTCAAGGTCGTGGCGCGGCGCCTGAACCAGTCACCGCGCAGCCTGATCCGCCATCTGGCCGAGCGCGGGACCAGTTATCAGGCACTGGTTGACGAGGTGCGGCTGGCCCTGGCCCAGGATTTGCTGTGGCACAGCAATCTACCCGTGGCGGTTATCGCCGAGCGCCTTGGTTACAGCGATCCGGCAAACTTCGGTCGCGCAGTCAGGCGCTGGAGCGGGAAGACGCCAGGTCAGTTGCGTCGATCGGGTCCGTTCTCCTGAATTTTTGTCCTGGTGTCCTGTCAGAGGCAGAGCTACTGGCAAGGGAAATCGGAACGCAGACTTGCGTCGATCCACCGGGAGCGCGACAATGTGACAAAAATGGATAATTGAACAGATGCCGGGTAAATGATTGATCCACACACTGTAGACTCGGTTCGTTACTGGCATGCTGTGTTCTGCAAACCACGCCAGGATGCCACGGCCGAAGAAAACCTTCTGAATCAGGGCTTCGAGATATTCCGACCCAGGACACGTGTCCGCATCACGCTGCGCGGCCGGCGGCGCACCCAGATCG
>JBGTEC010000280.1:0-1668 GCA_041747995.1 Wenzhouxiangella sp. | reverse complement strand
CCGACCGAGCGCATGCGCCTGCGCGTACTCGAACGCGACATCCCCGAACTGGAAACCATTGCCCGGATCCACGGCTTTATCGAGCCGGCGACGGTCGAACAATAAGGGCACGGGAGAACCGTGCCCCAATGGGCTTACCGCGTCGCCTCGCACAGGCAATGAGCCATCACACCGGGTCGACCGGCGCGGGTACTTTCAGACACGATACGCAGATCATTGACCAGGTTCTGGCGCAACTCACGCGGAACAAAGTTGAGCAAGGATGAAGAAACGGGCTGGTAACCGGCCTGAACGATGGCTTTTGCGCCAATCTGGGTCAGGAACTGCTGCCAGGGTGCCAGTTCCGGCTCAACGTAACTGATCGCGTAGTCGTCACCAAGCCCGGCAATCCGGGCGGCCGAATCAATGGCGTCGGTCAGGTTGCCGAGTTGATCGACCAGCCCGCGCTCCAGCGCCTGCTGACCACTCCAGACCCGCCCCTGGGCAACTTCGTGCACGGCGTCGACATTCATATTTCGGCTTTCGGCCACCAGTGACAAAAAGTCACGGTAGGTCGCATTGATATACGTGGTCAGCAGCGAGCGGGCCTCGTCGCCCAGGGCACGATCCGGCCGCAGGGATCCGGCCAGCGGCGTGGTCCCGACGCCATCGGTGTGGATACCGATTCTGCCCAGGGTCTCCTCGAAGGTCGGGAAAAAGCCGATAACGCCGATGGAGCCGGTAATGGTGGTTGGATAGGCCCAGATCTCATCGGCGCCCATCGCCACCCAGTAACCACCGGAGGCTGCTACATCACCCATGCTGATCACGACCGGCTTGCCGGCTTCGCGCAGTGCCAGCAGTTCACGACGAATGATTTCCGAGGCGAAGGCACTGCCGCCGCCGGAGTTCACCCGAAACACAACGGCCTTGATATTGTCATCGCGGGCTGCCTGGCGGATCAGGCGCGATGTTGACTCAGATCCGATGGTGCCAGGCGGCTGGTTGCCTTCGGTAATCAGACCCTGGGCAACGATAACGCCCACCTGGTTTCGCACAGTCAGGCGCGGCGCCGGCCTGACATAATCACGGAAACTGACATGCCGGTAGCTACCATTGTCATCCGGCGCGCCGCGCTGGGCCAATTCGGCCCGGACTTCCGGGCGACTGACCAGACGGTCGACCAGGCCCAGCTCCAGGGCCATGGCGGCGAAGTTGCCCCCGGCCTGATCGAAATAGGATTCAAAATCGCTGGTCAGCTCGACCAGTCGCTCTACCGGCATGCCGCGATTCATCGCAATGGTCGCCAGATATTCCTGCCAGAGCGCGCTCAACCAGTATTCGCTGGATTCGCGATCGGCATCGGACATGTCGTTGCGCTCCCAGGGCTCCATGGCCGACTTGTAGTCACCGGTCTTGAACAGGTTGATTTCCACACCCAACTTGTCCAGACCTTCACGGTAGTAGTTGCGGAACCGACCATAGCCTTCAAGCAGGATGATGCCTTCGTTATCCAGCCAGATCTCATCGGCCTGCGACGCCAGGAAATACTGGCCCTGGCCCATGTATCCGCCGTAGGCGATCAGTGACTTTCCGGACTCGCGGAAGCGCCCAAAGCCCTCAGTCAGTTCACGCATGGTTCCGGCGCCCACACCCCAAAGCTCATCGGTATGAATCAGAACCTGGGTG
>JBGTEC010000279.1:0-2540 GCA_041747995.1 Wenzhouxiangella sp. | reverse complement strand
CATGGGCAAGGAATATGCCGAGCTGATCTGGCCACTGGCGATTCTGCTTGCGCTGGTCTGGGTCGCCTATGCGGTGGTTTTTTTCGGCACCATCGTCAAGCGCAAGGTCAAGCATATTTACGTGGCCAACTGGTTTTTCGGCGCCTTTATCCTGACCGTCGCGGTACTGCATATCGTCAACAACCTCGCCATGCCGGCCACGCTGACACACTCCTATCCGATCTACTCCGGTACGGTCGATGCGATGGTGCAGTGGTGGTATGGCCATAACGCGGTCGGCTTCTTCCTGACCGCCGGCTTTCTCGGCATGATGTACTACTACGTGCCCAAGCAGGCGGGACGTCCGATCTATTCCTACCGCCTGTCCATCGTTCACTTCTGGTCGCTGATCGCGATCTACATGTGGGCCGGCCCGCACCACCTGCATTACACCGCCTTGCCGGACTGGGTGCAGACCCTGGGCATGATTTTCTCGGTCATGCTGCTGGCGCCAAGCTGGGGCGGAATGATCAACGGCGTCATGACCCTGTCCGGCGCCTGGCACAAGCTTCGCACCGACCCGATCCTGCGCTTCATGATCGTCGCCCTGTCGTTCTACGGCATCGCGACCTTCGAGGGGCCGATGATGTCGATCAAGACGGTCAATGCCCTGTCGCACTACACCGACTGGACGATTGGCCATGTGCATGCCGGCGCGCTGGGCTGGGTGGCCATGATTTCCATCGGCTCGCTGTATTGCCTGTTTCCGCGTCTGTGGGGGGTCAAGGAGATGTACTCCACCCGACTGATCGAATGGCACTTCTGGTCATCGACCATCGGCACCGTGCTGTATATCGTCGCGATGTGGATCGCCGGGCTTATGCAGGGCCTGATGTGGCGGACCTTCAACGATGACGGCACGCTGACCTATACCTTCGTCGAGGTTCTGAAGTTCACCGAGCCGTATTACATATTGCGCCTGATTGGCGGGATCATCTTTACCGCCGGTATGTTCATCATGGTCTACAACATGTACAAGACCTGGCAAATGGCATCGAGGCGCGACGTCGGCTTCGACGTTCAAGTAGCCGCACCTGCGACCGCATAGAGGAGAGCCTGCATGCTGCATGAAAAGATTGAAAAGAATGTCGGGCTCATGGCCGTCCTGATCGTTGTTGTCATCAGTTTTGGAGGCCTGGTCGAGATCGTCCCGCTGATGTTCAAGGGCTCGATCGTCAAACCGGCCGACGGCGTGCAACCCTATAGCCCGCTGCGCCTGGCCGGCCGCGATATCTACGTCCGCGAAGGCTGCTACAACTGCCACAGCCAGCAGATCCGACCCTTCCGCGACGAAACCGAGCGCTATGGCCACTACTCGGTGGCCGGTGAGTTCGTTTATGACCGGCCGTTCCAGTGGGGTTCCAAGCGAACCGGTCCCGACCTGGCCCGGGTGGGCGGGCTTTACAGTGATGACTGGCATCACCTGCACATGATCGATCCCCGGGCCGTGGTGCCGGAATCGAACATGCCGGCTTACCCGTGGCTGGCCGAGAGAATGGTCAATGGCCCGCGCCTGCAACGTCACCTGCGCGCGCTCCAGCGCCTGGGTGATCCCTACACCGATGAGGACATCGACGGCGCCGCCGCGGAGGTTTCGGGTCAAACCGAATTGGACGCTCTGATCGCCTATCTGCAGGGGCTGGGCACCGAATGGGCCGGCCAGCGGCCCAAGCCGGGAGGTGACTCGTGAGTAGCGGCTTGATTACCGGCTTTGCCATGCTGGCCTTCGTGGCCATCGTAATCTGGGTATTCCTGATCAAGAAAAAGGAAGACTTCGACGACCAGGCCCATTTGCCCCTGGACGATGACGACCAATCCGACAACAATCGGAAGGACACCCCATGAGCGCTTTCTGGCACTGGTTCGTCGTCATCATCACGCTGGGATTCACCGCCGGCATGGTCTGGCTGTTCGTGGCCACGGGTCGGGCCAAGATTCCCTCCACCAAACGGAATGGCGACGAAACCACGGGTCATGTCTGGGATGATGACCTGACCGAACTCAACAACCCGATGCCGCGCTGGTGGCTGTGGCTGTTTTACGGCACGGTCATCTGGTCGCTGATCTACCTAGTCCTCTACCCGGGCCTGGGCCGGTTCGAGGGCGTGCTGGGCTGGACTTCCGAAGGCCAGTATCAGGAAGAGATGGCCCGGGCAAACCGCGAGTTCGAAGCGCGCTGGGGCGAATTGATCGCCCGGCCGCTGGACCAACTGGCCCGTGATCCCGACGCCATACGCATGGGCCGCAACATCTTCGCCCACAATTGCTCGACCTGTCACGGCTCTGATGCCCGTGGCGCCCGGGGTTATCCGAACCTGACCGATGGTCACTGGATCTGGGGTGGCGGGACCGAGCAGGTTTGGACCAGTATTGCCAATGGGCGCCACGCCATGATGCCGGGCTTTGGCCAGGCGCTGGATCGCCAGGAGATCCTGCGCACGGCGATCTACGCTCAGCACCTGGCCGGTCAGCCGGTGGACCAGACCATGGCCGCCGCCGGC
>JBGTEC010000278.1:0-11765 GCA_041747995.1 Wenzhouxiangella sp. | reverse complement strand
ATAGGATCACGAACTTGACAAGCTCGATAAACGAGTCAGAAGAGGAGATGGAATGACCCAGATGCGCGCCCTGGTGGTCGATGACGAGCCGGACCTGCGCGAACTGCTGGACATCACCTTGAGCCGCATGGGCCTGGAGGTTCATACCGCCGAAGACCTCGCAGCGGCTCGCCGCTGCCTGTCGGCTAACCCGGATTATGCAATTTGTCTGACAGACATGCGTCTGCCCGACGGCAATGGTTTAACCCTGATCAAAGAGATCAATCGAGACCACGATCAGATTCCGGTTGCCATGATCACCGCATTCGGCAAGGTCGAGGACGCCGTCACCGCGCTCAAGTACGGGGCATTTGACTTCGTCTCCAAGCCGATCGATCTGGAGGTCCTCCGAAACCTGGTACGCACGGCCTTGAAGCTGCGCAAGGACGACGCCACAAAAGTCGCCGCCAGCACAGCTGACGCTGCGCCCCCTGCCAGCGAGCCCGGGTTCTCGCCCGAGACCGACGACGCCACAGACGACAAGTCCCTCCTGCTACAGCGCCTGATCGGCAAATCCGACGCGATCAAGCGCGTCCGCCAGACCATCGCCAAACTGGCACGCAGCCAGGCACCAATCCTGATCAGCGGTGACTCGGGTACCGGCAAGGAGCTGGCCGCCCGCCTGATTCATGATCTTGGTCCTCGGTCCGACGCACCGTTTATCGCTGTCAACTGCGGCGCCATTCCATCCGAACTGATGGAAAGTGAATTTTTTGGTCATATCAAGGGCAGTTTTACTGGCGCCGACGCCAACAAGGAGGGCCTGTTTCAGGCGGCCCAGGGCGGCACCCTGTTTCTCGACGAAGTGGCCGATCTGCCATTGCCTATGCAGGTCAAGCTGTTGCGTGTCATCCAGGAGAAGACCGTTCGTCCGATCGGTGGGCGCCAGGAAATCAAAACCGATGTCCGAATACTCTCAGCCAGCCACAAGGCGCTCAAGCCCCTGGTCGAGGATGGAACGTTCCGTAATGACCTTTATTACAGGCTGAACGTCATCGAACTCCAGATGCCATCCCTGAACGAGCGTCGCGGCGACATCATCATTCTGGCCGAGCATTTTCTGCACTCCATTGGAGAGCAGTGGGGAGAACCGCCACGCCGGCTGGGGGAAGATGCCGCCGAAGCGCTCAAGCAGCACACATTCTCCGGCAATGTGCGCGAGCTGGTCAATATCCTGCAGCGCGCCATTACCCTGTGCGAAGGTGACGAGATCCTCCAGGAGGACCTGAGCCTGGAGGGGGACCTGATCCCGGACAAGGACAATATCGCAGTCCGCCCGGATGATCGCAGCCTCGATGACTATATCGAGGACGTTGAGAAAAAGATTCTGGAAAACACCTTGCGCGAAGCGCGCTATAACAAGACAGAAGCGGCGCGCCAGCTCGGTATCACGTTCCGGTCACTGCGCTACAAGCTCAAGAAATACGATATCGACTAGCGAACCCCCTGGCGACCCCCAGAGCAGCCCCAAAAAAGTCTCTAAATATCTCTACACGGGCAAGTTCAGATGAAGAAGAATGAATCGTGAAAAATACGATCAGCTTCGCAGATGAGGTCACCTGAACTCGTCATTATCACCAGGCGATCCGAGCCCTGACCCAACTCCAAAGTGATTGAACCGCTGATCGCGTAATACTGGCCGTCAATATTCAGGGTCAAGCCGTCGTCCGGTGACGGAATGGATGAGCCGGAACAAGCGTGGCTTCCCAGAAAGTCGACTTCGAATACCATTGCACCCACATCGTATTGCAAGACTTGTGTACCAGGAAAGTCCTGGCCATCGATATTCAGAAGCACTCCGGCGTCGGCGGGCAGCGAAGCGACAAGCAGGGCAATAATCAGGAGCAAATTATTCATCAATATGGGGTTGTAGGAGAGACGGAGCGATTCTCCCAAGCCATCCGTTAGCGTAGAAGAAACAAGACGTTAGCATATCGTGAAACCTGTTTGTGTGGGCTATCACACTTTCGTCCGGCTTTTGTTCAAGTTGATTTTCTCGCCCGACACACCCACACTTTGACATTGATCGCATTGGCTCCCATGTACTCTTCAATAATGGATACTGCTACACCAGATATCGCCGTTCGAGATCCAGGCGGGGTCGATTTCAATCAATGCGCGTGGCAGGAGTTGGATGCCGCCATGCTGCAAGCCGGTTACCAGAACGTGCGCCAGTCCACGGAAAAGCTGACTGACGGTCTGTCGGCCGAGGACCAGAACCTCCAATCCATGCCCGAGGCCAGTCCGACCAAATGGCATCGGGCGCACACAACCTGGTTTTTTGAAACCTTTGTTCTCAAGCCTCATCAATCTGGCTACCGCGAGTTCGACCCCACTTTTGGCTACCTTTTCAATTCCTATTACAACGGCATCGGCGAGCAGTTTCCGCGGGCGCGACGCGGCCTGCTCTCGAGGCCGGATATTGACTGCATCCGCCGCTACAGAGACCACGTCGACAACGCGATGCAGTCATTGCTCGACAAGCTGAATGAAACGCAGATTAAAAACCTGGCGCCTCTAATCATCCTGGGGCTCAACCATGAACAGCAGCATCAGGAATTACTGATCACCGACCTCAAGCACGCGTTCAGCCATCATCCCGGCTATCCGGCCTGGGCAACGCCGTCCGACCACCTGGGCGCCGGGATAGGCAGGAGTAGCTGGCTTGGGATCCGCGGCGGCCTGGTAGAGCACGGCAGCCGGGCGGACCGGTTTTGCTTTGACAATGAGCTACCTCGCCACCAGGTGTTTCTGCCCGATTTCCAGATCGCAACTCACCCGGTCAGTTGCGGGGAGTTTCAGGCGTTCATCGCCGACAGCGGCTATCAACGCCCTGAGCTGTGGCTAGCTGACGGCTGGGAGTGGACACAGCGAAAGAAAATCGAATCGCCGCTTTATTGGTTCAAGGACGGCTCGGAATGGCACCTCTATACCCTCGCCGGCGAACGGCCACTGGAACAGAATGAACCAGTCTGTCACATCAACATTTACGAGGCCTTTGCTTTCGCCCAATGGGCGGACGCGCGCCTGCCAACCGAAGCTGAATGGGAACTGGCATCGGCCCAGTGCGAGACACAGGGCCATTTTGCCGATAGCGGACAGTTGCACCCGCGACCAGGATCGCACCAGGCGGGTCTGGGCCAGATGTTCGGCGACGTGTGGGAGTGGACAGCCTCGAGTTATGCGCCTTACCCGGGATTCAAAGCCGCGCCTGGCGCGGTAGGCGAATACAATGGCAAGTTCATGGCCAATCAGATGGTCCTGCGCGGCGGCAGTTGCGCCACGCCGGCTGGTCATATTCGTCCAGGCTACCGCAACTTTTTCTACCCGGTGGATCGCTGGCAATTCAGCGGCTTGCGCCTCGCCCGGGATAGCGACGCGTGAACGAGAACAAAGCCGCTCGCGCCTTTTTCGAAGACGTTGTCGCCGGACTGTCTGCCACGCCGCGCAGCCTGCCCTGCAAATACCTCTACGATGCCCGAGGCTCGGAGTTGTTTGAAGCCATCTGTGAAACCGAAGATTACTACGTCACCCGCGCCGACCTGGCCTTGCACGAAGCCCATATCGGCGAGATCAGCACCTTGGCCGGATCCGGCGTTCACGTCATCGAGCTCGGTTCCGGGGCCGGCGTCAAGACCCGCAAGCTTCTCGCCGGGCTTGATCAACCCCGCGCCTATACGCCGGTCGAAATTTCGGCTGCCGCCCTGGCCTCATCGGCCCGCGATTTGAAAGCTGCTTTTCCAGACATCGAAATCCGGCCGGTGAGGGCGGACTATACCCAGCCGATCAACTCAGAACTGCTGACGCTCGATCCCCCGGCGCGGCGACGCCTGGTCTACTTCCCCGGTTCGACCATCAGCAATTTCGAGCATGGTGAAGCCGAGACGTTCCTTCGGCGCATGGGCAACATCGCCGGCGATACCGGAGCGATCCTTATCGGCGTCGATCTGCTCAAATCCGAGCAGAGACTGCTCGCCGCCTATGATGATCGCGAGGGCATCACTGCCGAATTCAACCTGAACCTGCTGCATCGCATCAAGAGGGAGCTTGATGCGACCGTCGAGGAAGACGCGTTCGGTCACCAAGCCCGCTTCAATCCCGAGCAGAAAAGGATTGAAATGCATCTTGTCGCCCGTCGGCCGACCCGCATCCGGGTCGGCCCACAGGATTTCGACTTCAAAGCTGGGGACTCGATCCATACCGAGAACAGCCACAAGTATTCGGTCGTCGACTTCCGCAGCCTTGCCGAGCAGGCCGGGCTTGCATCAGTCAAGGTCTGGAAAGACCCGGACAAACTGTTCAGCATGCACTGGCTGGAACGAATCAGTTCGCGTTGATCAGTCCTTCCAGCCCCACGGCGCGGGCGGCGGCTCGACCGGTTGGCTCAGATCAAAATCCACCTGGAAAACCCGGGGCGTGCCAAGGCGCCAGAGACCGTAAGTGAATAGCCCATCATCGGGGAAGACCCTCATTACCCAAACATTCGAAAAAGCCGCCTCGATCACCTCACGGGTCTGCTCGCCGGCCGGGAAATACTGTTCGTTGGCGCGACCCTGGTTCGTCGACGTGCCGCCATACATCGTTTGCACTTCCGATGTGCCATCCTCATGGCGATGATCATGCTTGAGCTCGATGCGGTCATCCTTGCGCGTCAGCACCCAGGTCCGTGACAGGTTATCGCCGACCACGAAAGGAATGCGAATCCGGTTTTCCTGGCAATCGCGCACGTGCATGACCAGTCGCTGGTCGACAAACCCGGTTTCACCTTCCGGGTGAGTGATCAACTCGCCTTCGTATGCGTTGCCGCACAGGGCTTCAAGATTCGACCAATAATCGTCCAGCGGATTGGCCGATACAGCAAACGAAATCGCCAGCGCGACGACGACGCCAATGATCTTCTTCATGATTTGTCTCCTTGAAAAACCAGGCGCCAGCTTACCATCCCCTCCACGGCCGTGAACCTTGTTGTCAAGGAGCCAATAGCGTATAGAATTAATCATGAGCTTTCGTTTTGGTGAATACCTGCTTGATACCCGGACCGGCAGCCTGATGGGCCCAGATGGGCCGGTCTCCTTGCGCCGCCAAACTTTTCGTCTGCTCGAAGTACTCCTTGTGCATGCCCCGGGCCTGGTCGATCGTGACACCCTGCTGGACGAGGCCTGGGGACGGACCGCACTGTCACCGAATGTTCTGCCACAGGCCATCAGTGAATTGCGCCAGGCGCTGGGCGACCAGCCGCATCAACCGCGCTACATTGAAACCCTGCACCGGCGCGGCTACCGAATCGTCTGTCCGGTCTTGATGGTGGGCACTGAAGATATCGGCAAGCCGGTCGAGATGGTTGACAATCGACCCGGCGCGACCGTCCCCAATCGCCGCGCCCCTTTGGTCGGGCTTGCAGTGACCCTTGTGGCGCTGGCCACGGTGGTCGGCCTCTGGTGGCATCAGGGTACCCAGCAGCGCTGGCTGGACCACGTTGCTATGCCGAAAATCCACGCCCTCATGGACGATGACCTGGCACGGGCCTGGCAACTGGCATGGAACGTTCGTCAGCGTGTTCGGGATAACCGCGAGCTGGAACAACTTTGGCTGAACCTGACCCTGCCCGTGCCCATGGACAGCGTGCCGCAGGGCGCCAGCATTCATGCACGAGGCTATGGCGATACCGAGGCCGAATGGACTCTGCTGGGCCAGACGCCATTGGATGACCTGCGCCTGCCGCTGACCCAACTGGAATTTCGCGTCGAGCTGGAAGAGTTTGTCTCCATCGAAGCGGCCCCGGATTTTCTGCCAAGAGCCCAGCCATTCCGTCTTCATCGCCCGGAAGAAACCCCCGACGGCATGGTTTATGTCACGGCCGGCCCGGTCAACTACCTGCTGATCCATCGGGAGGTTCCGGCCTTCTGGATCGAACGCCATGAAGTCACCAATGGCCAGTTTGCCGAATTCATCCGCGATGGCGGCTACCGCCGACCCGAACTCTGGCTCCATCCGGCCGAGGAAGACGGTCAGGAACTGGCTTTCGAGGCGTTGATGGAACGGCTGATCGACTCAACCGGCATGTCCGGGCCAGCCACCTGGGCCATGGGCACGTTCCCTGAGGGTCAGGACAAATTCCCGGTCGAAGGGGTGAGTTGGTTCGAAGCGGCCGCCTATGCCGAATGGGCCGGAAAAGAACTGCCAACCCCGTTTCACTGGTTTCGGGCGGCGGGCTTAAGCACTGCTCAGGCCGCCAATTTCTCCGGAATTCTGGCCCACAGCAACTTCTCCAACCAGGCCAGCCGGGCAGTCGGCATCTCACGTGGACTCGGACCTTATGGAACATTGGACATGGCGGGCAATGTCGCAGAATGGTGCCTGAATACTTCCGGTCCTCGCCGTCACATCCTGGGAGGATCCTGGCTGGGCAACCCCTACCAGTTTCGGGATTTCGACGCCCAGATGCCGCTGGAGCGGCGCCCGGGGTTCGGGATCCGTCTGATGAAATCAATTGAAGATCCATCCGACGAATTGCTTGGTGACATCAAGCGCTCCTATCACGAGCCGCTGCCACCGGTCGACGACGCCACGTTTGCCCTTTATGCGCGTCTGTTCGATTACGACCCAATCGACCTGGACGAACGCATCGAGGAGATTGATGATACGCACCCCGACTGGCGCCGTGAACGGGTCACTTTTACCGCCGGCTATCCCAATGATCGGGTGACCGTCCAGGTTTTCATTCCGCGCAAGGCCTCACCTCCCTACCAGACCATCGTCCACTTTCCCGGCGGTGACGCCCTGCTGGTCCAGGATAGTCGGCAGGCGGGTTTGCTGCAGATCGAGCCTTTCCTGCGCAGCGGTCGGGTCGTGATCTACCCGGTCTACCAAGGCACATTCGAGCGTCGCATCGAGGGTGAAATGGGACCGATCGGCAGGCGCAACCTGCTGATCCAGCGAGTCAAGGATGCCAGACGAACGATCGACTACCTGGCAACCCGCGACGATATCGACCTGGATCGAATTGCCTATCATGGCGTAAGTTTTGGAGGCAATGTCTCTCCGTTCATTCTGGCGACGGAAAACCGCTTCCGCACGGCCATGATCATGTCCACCGGCCTGCTGACCGGCCGCCCCCTGCCACCGGAAATCCAGATGCATGATTACCTGGCCCGGATCACAATGCCGGTGCTGATGATCGGTGGTCGGGACGATTTCAACTTTCCCTACGAAACCTCGCAACGACCCTTCTTCGAGGCCCTTGGCACGCCCGATGAATACAAGGAAATGGTCAGCCTGGATTGGGGCCACCTGCCACCCCAATACAGCGATGTGGTCAAATCCTTGATCCGCTGGTCCGATCACTGGCTGGGTCCGCCAGGCTGATTACGGCCGCCCCCATACCAGCGGGTCCAGAAACGTGCCTTGCATGTGCGCCGGCTTGTCGATTTCGGGTTCAGCCTCCAAACGTCGCATGGTTCGATCATTGCGACGTGCGCGCACCTCCCAGCTGATCTCCTGACCATCTCCGGCGCCACCGATCAGAAAGCGGTTGGATTCGATCTCACCGGCTACATGCAAGTCAGGCGCCGGTGCTCTCAGCGCAGTCAATTGGTAGCGATAATTCGCATTGACCAGTTCGAACCACTCCGGCAGGATCACTTCGGCCATGCCGTCGGCGCCCGCGAAGACACGCCCCGCATATACATTGAAGGGTTCCGGCCCTTCGCTGGCGAAATGCACCAGGTAGCGGTTGGCCGGGTCGAGCGGGTGGTCAATGCGAAAATTCTTGCTGCCGAGTACGTTCAGGGTTCCACCCACGCTGGCATCACCGGCTACATCAAGGTCGCCGAAGCCTTGCCAGCCCCGGCCGGTCATCAGCGCAAGTACCAGCATCCCGCCCATCGCGATCAACGCCAACTTCATGTTCCTGCTCCGTTCGCTCATTGTCATGTTTTCGATTCTGCTCGGCTGCACCGGCCAACTCTTGCATTCGGTCTCAAGAAATTCTTCGAAATCCATGAATTCGCCCAGCCCTGAAAGCGCCACCCCTCGAAGGCGGGATCCCGTAATATGACGGGAGGCTTGGCGGAACTGGCGTTAGCACTCCATGCAAGACGAGACCAATCGACCGCCCCAGGGTGGTTTCTTTGCGGCCCTCAGCGGTTACTTGCTGATGCTTGCGCTGCTGATCGGCACCACCTTGAGCGGAGTCATGCTGGTCGAGCCGGGCCCGTTGCTGAATACAGACTGGCGATTGGGCGGCACCGAGATCGTTGTCTGGCTTCCGGCGCTGCTGGCCCTGGCGTTATTTGCGCTGTGGCGCCGCCTGGAGTCCCCACCGACCGTACCGTCAAGCTCTGCCATTACCGCGCTAAGGCGCGCATTGGTTGTCTATTTTGGCTGGATCACCCTCGGCTGGCTCGGGCTGATCCTGCTCGCCTGGTTATTGCAACTGGAAAATCCTGGCGGCGAGTTGATGTCGGAGCTCGCATTTGGCAATCCGTGGATTCTGCTGTTTGTTTTGATCGGGGCTCCGATCGGCGAGGAGCTACTATTCCGGCGCATGGGTTACCGGTTGTTCCTGCAGCGGGGCTTCCCGCTGACCGGCGCGGTCATTGTCAGCCTCGGGTTTACCATGCTGCACGTGCAATACCTTTCGCCGCGACTGGTCGAGACCGTCGTATACATGGGATCGGTGTTCGTACTGTCGCTGCTGATGTGCTGGCTGTATGCCAGCACCCGCCGCCTGCTGGCTCCCGTTCTGGCCCATTTCCTGATCAACGCCACCACACTGCTGCTGGGTCTCGTCGCCATGCAATCGGCCTGATTGGGGACGTGCGGCGAACAACATTACGTGACCGGGAACGCGTTAGAATAGTCGGTTTGTTGACATCCCTTCCGCGGAGAATCTCCATGAACGAACCTGTGCGTATTGCGATCACCGGTGCTGCCGGCCAGATCGGTTACCAGCTTTGCTTCCGAATCGCCTCTGGCGATCTTTTGGGGTCCACCCAGCCCGTAATTCTGCAGTTGCTGGAAATCGCACCGGCGCTGGATGCGCTCAAGGGTGTTGTCATGGAACTCGATGACGCCGCCTTTCCGCTGTTGCACGGCGTGGTCGCCACCACCGACCTTGAGGAAGGATTTCGCGACGCCGACTACGCCATCCTGGTCGGCGCCCGTCCACGTGGACCGGGCATGGAACGCGCCGATCTGTTAAGCGAGAATGGCAAGATTTTTGGCCCCCAGGGCAAGGCGCTCAATGCCGTTGCCAGCCGCAACGTCAAAGTGCTGGTTGTTGGCAATCCGGCCAACACCAACGCCCTGATCGCCCAGGCCAATGCGCCCGACCTGCCGGCAGAAAACTTTACCGCCATGACCCGGCTCGACCATAACCGCGCGATCGCACAACTGGCGGCCAAGGTCCAGATTCACCACACCAACATCAAGCACATGGCCATCTGGGGCAATCATTCATCAACTCAGTTTCCCGATTTGTATCATGCCACTGTCGCTGGCCGACCCGCCCTGGATGGCATGGACGAGAATTGGTACGTCAATGATTTCATTCCCACGGTCCAGCAGCGTGGCGCGGCCATTATCAAGGCTCGCGGCGCGTCCAGCGCGGCATCGGCAGCATCGGCGGCCATCGACCATATCCGCGACTGGGCGCTGGGCACCGATGGAGACGACTGGGTTTCGATGGCTGTGCCCTCTGATGGCACCTACGGCATCGCCCCCGGCGTGATCTACTCTTACCCCTGCACCTGCGAAAACGGCCGCTGGTCGATCGTCCCCGATCTCCAGATCAGTGACTTCGCCCGTGCCCGCATGGATGCCACCGACGCGGAATTGCGCGAAGAACGCGCGGCTGTAGAAAGGTTGCTCTGACGAGCAACCGGAAACGGGGAACGGGAACGGGAACGGGAACGGGACGATCTTCCCTTTTCCCTTTTCCCTTTTTCCTTTTCCCTTTTCCGCTTGGCCGTCAGGCCAGGCTACGATGCTTCCGCACCACCAACATCGCCATTTCCAGCGCCTGTTCATAGTTCAGGCGCGGGTCGACTGTGGTCTTGTAACAGGTGGCCAAGTCGGCTTCGTTGAGTTCGCGAGCCCCTCCCATGCACTCGGTGACATTTTCACCGGTCAGTTCGAGGTGGATGCCGCCGAGACGCGAGCCGCAGGAGACGTGAATCTCAAATGCCTGCTCAAGCTCAGCCTGGATGTTGGCGAAGCGGCGGGTCTTGTAACCATTGGCTGCCTTTTCCGTGTTGCCGTGCATGGGATCGCAGATCCACAGTACCGGTGAACCGGTTGCCCTGGCCGCCTCGATCAATTCCGGAAGATATTCCGCAACCTTGCCGGCGCCCATGCGATGAATCAAGACCAGGCGCCCGGCTTCGTTATCGGGATTGAGGGTGCGAATCAAACCCTTGAGCCAGGAAGGACTCATGCCGGGACCAACCTTGATCCCGACCGGATTGCGAACACCGCGGAACATTTCAACATGAGCGCCTTCAAGTTCAGCGGTACGCATGCCGATCCAGGGGAAGTGCGTGGACAGGTTGAACCAGCCCCACTGACGCGGCACCTGGCGGGTCAGCGCCTGCTCATAGTGGAGATGCAGGGCTTCGTGCGAAGTAAAGAAGTCGACCCGGCGCAGGCTTCCCGGCTGCTGGCCTGTGATGGTTTCCATGAATCGCACGGAATGGCCAATGCTGTCGGCGATTCTATGAAACTCGGCAGCCAGCGGGGAATGCTCGACCCAACCCAGATCCCAGTACTCGGGATGATGCAGATCGGCGAAACCGCCGTCGACCAGGGCGCGGACGAAATTCATCGACAGGGCCGAGCATGAATGGGCGCGCAACAGTCGGCCCGGATCAGGGACGCGGTCCGCGGCTGTAAACTCAGGGGCGTTGACCAGGTCGCCACGGTAGCTCGGCAGCGTGACGCCATCGCGGGTTTCGGTATCGGTCGAACGCGGCTTGGCATACTGACCGGCAAATCGACCGATGCGCAGCACCGGCATTTCCAGGCCGTGGAGCAGAATCAGTGACATTTGCAGCAGGACTTTGAGTCGGTTGGCGACGATTGAGGATTCACATTCGCTGAATACTTCGGCGCAATCACCACCCTGCAGCAAAAAGCGCTTTCCGGCCTGGGCCTCGGCGATCTGGCGTTTCAGTTCCAGTATCTCCCAGGATGTCACCAGCGGCGGCATGGCAGCCAACTGGGTCAGCGCGGTTTTCAGGGCCCGGTCGTCCGGGTAGCTCGCTTGTTGCCCGGCAGGCTTTCGCTGCCAGGAATCGGGGCGCCACCCCTTGGCGGGAGTGATTGTTTTCAGTCGATCATTCATTGCCTTGCCTGTCACTCTAATTATGTCAGCCCGGTCGTCGGGCAATAAGTACCCAGAGCATAAACGCTGAAAGGCCAACATACCAGATCAACGTCCAGGCCGGCATTGACAGACCGAGAAAAGTCCAGTCGATATCCGCGCAGTCGCCCGAGGCAGTGAAGGCTTCGCGCAGGATTTCGCTGGTTGACCATTCGAAATCGATCATGGTCTGCCAGTCCGCCCCACAGCCGCTCATGAGATCCGACGGTTGGCCCTGCAGGCGCACGTGCTGACCGGCCGTAACCATGCCCCAGATCGCGCCACCAAAGAAAGGAACAGCGTAGATCCAGCGCATCCAGTTCCTGGGGCCATGAATCGCCGCGCCCAGCATCGCCACCGCCATGAT
>JBGTEC010000277.1:0-8908 GCA_041747995.1 Wenzhouxiangella sp. | reverse complement strand
GGTTTTTCCGTACTGGGACCCGATTTCCCACAGGACTGGGTCATTGACTGCCTGGGCCTTGGCCAGTGGCATGTAGGCGGTCAGAACCAGATTGAAACTGCCCAGGACCCGGCGCAGCCGTTGCTGTCCCAGATAGACATGAAATTCGACCTGGTTTGTTGCCAGCTCACCGTCGCCGCAAAAGTTGACTGCCTGTTCAGTCTGAGCGATGTTGAAGTTGCTGATCCCGATATGCCGTGCCAATCCATCGGACCGTGCTCGCATCAGCGCTTCCAGAGTGGCGTTCATGCCCTTGCCGCCGAACACCGGCCAGTGCAGCAACAGCAGGTCCAGGCGCTCGCAGCGAAGGCGATCGATGCTTTGGTTGACTGACTCGATCAAATCAACAGGGTCAAACCTGTTCACCCACACTTTGGTGGTGACGAACAATTCGTCGCGCGCCACACCTGATTCGCTCAGCGCCTTGCCGACATCGGCCTCGTTACCATAAATCTGGGCAGTGTCGAAGTGGCGATAACCCAGCTCCAGTGCCGTCGGCAACATTCGTCGTACGGTTTCCCCGTCCAGTTCAAAGGTGCCAAAGCCCAGTGCGGGCATATCAAGATCATTGGCGGCAAGACTCGGCACTTCGACCATCGAGTGGTCTCCCTGTACAATGTGGCAACAAAAGTCACCAGTGTACGAAAAATATGATTGAACAGGAAACCGGTGTTCGCGTCCTGCTTGATGAATGGGTCAACCGGGTCGGACAGCGAAATGCCGAAGGTGTGGCCGCGCTCTATCACCCAACCGCACAGTTTTGGGGCACCCTGGCCTCACACGTGCGCGATGAGCCGGTCGAAGTGCTCGACTATTTCCAGCGCTTTCTCGACCGAACCCGGATCGAGGCCTCGATCGGAAATCTGCGCCTGCGGGCTTACGGCGAAATGGTCCTGGCCGCTGGTCATTACATCTTTACCTGGCAGGACAGGCCCGACCAGGATGAAATCAAGGCCAGAACCCGCTTCACGTTCGTGTTTGGTCAGCCTGACGGGGAGTGGATCATCCTTCAGCATCATTCCTCGGCTTGGGTGTTGAACGGGATCTAGGAGGGAGGTAGACAAGGTATAAAGGTGAAAGGTGAAAGGGAAGGACAACGGCCATATCTGCTCCTTTTACCTTTTACCTTTCACCTTTTTTCCGCCTTCCAGATATCGATCCTTCAGCCGCACGTAGTGGGCGGCTGAATACCTCAGCATTTCCAGTTCCTTGGCCGTTAGCTCGCGCACAGGCTCGGCAGGTCGGCCGCGGTAGAGCCAGCCGGCGCGCAAATGCTTGCCGGGGCTGACCAGGCTGCCGGCGGCCAGCATGACGTCGTCTTCGATTACAGCCCCGTCCATGACCAGCGCGCCCATGCCGATCAGGCAGCGATGGCCGATGGTACAGGCGTGGAGTACGGCGGCATGGCCCACGGTGATGTCTTCGCCCAGAACCAGCGGAAAGCCGCCAGGGCTGAAAGGCCCGTCATGGGCCACGTGGCAAATTGTGCCATCCTGGATATTGGTGCGATCGCCAACGGTAATTGAGTTGACGTCTCCGCGCAGCACGGTGCGCGGCCAGATCGAGACATCGTCGCCCAGTGCTACGGCGCCAATGACCGTGGCATCAGGGTCCAGCCAGACACGCTGGCCGACGATGGGTTGATGATCAAGGTAGCTTCGAGGCGTTGTCATGGCTTCTGGTCCAGGATATTTATGCACATTTCGGGGCGGTATTCACGGAAACAGTGGCTTACCACTCACTGCTTCACTAGAGATTCCAGTATTCGCTTCAACATATTGAATAATAATGCTTTATTAGATCGTCTAAAAATCAACCAATTTGAGGCGACGAGCCGCATTGTAGCGCTTGACGACCCTTGTCATCGGTTTGCCCACACACTTATCCACAGGCCCTGTGGCTAATCGTTTTGTCAATCCCGATTGCTATCGCCGTTACAATAGCGCCTGACTTCCGATGCAGAAAAGATAGTGGGAAACGATGCGCGCGCATATTGAAGAATTGATTGGCCAGGCACTGGGCTACCTCAAGCGTGACGGCACAGTGACGTTCGATTCCGATCTGCGGGTGCAAGTGGAACGGACGCGGGACCGCGAACACGGCGACTATGCCTGCAACATCGCCCTGGTACTGGCAAAAGAGAACGGACTGAAACCGCGTGATCTTGCCGAGAAGCTCAGTGAGCGCCTGCCATCATCAAAGCGTGTAAAAAAAGTCGAGATCGCCGGACCCGGCTTTCTCAATTTCCATGCCAGTCCGCATTACTTGCGGATGGTCGTTCGCGATGTGCTGACGGAAGGAGAACAATACGGTCGGGCGCCGACTGGCAGCCGTGAAGATATCCTGGCCGAATACGTGAGCGCCAATCCCACCGGGCCGCTGCACGTGGGACACGGACGTGGCGCGGCATACGGCGCCAGCCTGGCCGCGATCCTCGCTGCGGCCGGTCATCGCGTCCAGCGCGAATACTATGTCAACGACCACGGCCGGCAAATGGATATCCTGGCCGTATCGGTATGGCTGCGCTACCTGGAGTTGGCCGGTGAGCGTGTGAGTTTTCCGGCCAATGGCTATCGGGGCGAATACATCTACGAGATCGCTCGCGAGGTTCGCAGTCGCCACGGTGACGAGTTGCGGCATCCCGGACGGGTTGTTGTTGCCGGTCTGCCGGCTGAAGGTGAGAAAGACGATTCGGAAAAGTACATTGATGCCTTGATCGGACGCGCCCGCGAGTTGCTGGGCGAAGCCGGCTACGAAGCCTGTTTCGGCGCGGCGCTGGAGGCCATGGTGTCTGATATCCGGGAAGATCTTGACGAGTTCGGGGTGCGATTCGATCGCTGGTTCTCCGAGCGCGAGCTGGAAAGCTCCGGCGCGCTGGCTCGCGCCATTGCGCGGCTGGAAAAGGCCGGTTGGCTGTATGAGAAAGACGGGGCAACCTGGTTCAAGGCTTCCGAACTCGGAGACGACAAGGATCGGGTAGTCGTGCGCGAAAACGGCCGGACCACCTACTTTGCCTCCGACCTGGCCTATTTACTGGACAAGCTGGAGCGCTGCCCGGGCAAATCACTCTACATTTTCGGTGCCGACCATCATGGCTACGTGCCGCGCCTGAAGGCCGCCTGTCGAGGTTTGGGGGAGGATCCGGATCGACTTGAATTCCAGCTGGTGCAGTTCGCAATACTGTTTCGCGGGAGCCAGAAGGTTCAGATGTCGACCCGCTCCGGCAGCTTCGTCACCCTGCGCGAATTGCGCGAAGAGGTTGGCAACGACGCGGCACGTTATTTCTACGTCATGCGCTCTCACGAACAGCATCTGGACTTCGATCTGGATCTGGCAAAATCCAGTGCCAATGACAACCCGGTGTATTACATCCAGTATGCCCATGCCCGCATCGCCAGTGTCTTCCGCCAACTCGACAGCCGCGGCCTGCGGCATAACCAGGCCATTGGCGAGGCCGCCATCGGCCGACTGGAGTCCGACCATGAGCAAGATCTGCTGCGCGCGCTGGGGCGCTATCCGGAGGTGATCGAGAGTGCAGCGGCGCGCCGTACGCCGCACATTCTCGCCCATTATCTGCATGACCTGGCGGGTCAGTTTCATGCCTGGTACAACAACAGCCAGTTCCTTGTTGACGACGATGATGAACGCAACGCTCGCCTGAACCTGGTTGCAGCGATCGGTCAGGTTTTGCGGAACGGCCTCGGCCTGATCGGCGTTCGCGCACCGGAGGAAATGTAAATGGCGAGACGGCAGGCGCGCCGGGGTGGAGCCAAGGGCGGTCATGGTTTCCTGTTCTTCGGGGCCGGACTCCTGTGCGGACTCGGTCTGGCGACAGTGGTCTGGCTGGGAGGCTACCTGCCGGACGGGGGTGCGCCAACGAGCGGCTTGCCCGCTGGCCATGACGAGCCACCCATCGCCGAAGGTGAGCCCGAGCGGACCAGACGCTACGATTTTTTCACCGTGTTGCCGGAGATCGATGTCGTTGTGCCGCAGCGGGAAATTGAAGAGCGTGCCCGCGATCAGGTCGAAGCTGAGCCCCAGGGACCGTATATGCTGCAAGTAGGCTCATTCCGGTCAGAATCCGACGCCGAAGGTTTGCGCGCTCGGGTGACCCTGCTGGGGCTTGAGACCCGAATCCAGACCGTCACCGTCAATGACGCCACCTGGCACCGGGTGCGTGTCGGGCCTTTCCAGAGTGCCCGCGATGCCGATGGCGCCCGCCGCCGGCTGCAGGAAAACGGCTATGAAGCGATGGTCTTGAGCGGCGGCTGAAGCTGTGGGCAAAATCGTCTGTGCTGCTGAGACACTGGGGGCTCCCGGGGGACTGCATTCCTGATAAAGTTGGCCAATGAACAGCAACAACAACGCTAAGGGCAGGGCGGCACTGGTTTTGCCTGGTGGTGGGGCGCGTGGCGCCTACCAGGTTGGCGTACTCAAGGCGATCAGCGAGATTTTGCCCAATTCATCGCCTTTTCCCATTATCACCGGCATCTCCGCTGGCGCGATCAACGCCGGTGTCATGGCCAGCCACGCAAGTTATTTCGCTCACGGGGTCGGACGGCTGGAGCATTTTTGGGGCAATTTGCGCTGCCACCATGTATACCGCACTGGCTGGTTGCATAACCTCGCTTGCGGAATGCATTGGCTGGCCGCCATGTCACTCGGCGGTTTGGGCGTGCGCAACCCGCGCTCGCTGTTCGACACCACGCCACTGGCCAGGTTGCTGAAGGCTGAATTGAAGACTGAAGGAATTCAGCAGGCGATCACGGATGGTTATCTGGAAGCGCTGACGATTACCGCATCGGGTTATTCGACCAACCGGGCGGTGACGTTTTTCCAGTCGCAGGCCAATGTGGCCGGCTGGCAAGCGCCCCGGCGGGTCGGACGCCCGACTCAAATCGACTATCGACACCTGATGGCCAGCGCCGCGTTGCCGCTGCTGTTTCCGGCCCAACGCATCGGGCATGAGTACTACGGTGATGGCGGCATGCGCCAGACCGCTCCCCTGGGTCCGGCGTTGCGCATGGGCGCGGACCGTCTGCTCGTGATCGGAACCCGAGATGATAGTCCGGACCCGGAACCTGTCGAGGACGTCAGCTACCCTGGGCTTGGTGAAATCGGCGGCTACCTGCTGGATGTTATTTTCATGGATCATCTGACCAATGATCTGGCCAGCCTGCGGCGGGTCAATCAGACGCTGGAAGCTATGCCTGCCGAACGCCGCCCGGAAGATTTCAGATCAGTCGCCTCTCTGCTGATCCAACCATCTCAGGATTTGAGGCTTGTCGCCGACCGTCACATTCACCGCATTCCGGCCAGTGTCCGAACCCTGCTGCGCGGCGCAGGCGCCTGGGGTTCAGGCCGGATGGCCGGTTTTATGCTGTTTGAAGGCGAGTTTTGCCGTGAACTGATCGAGCTGGGCTTCGCCGACGGCCTGGCCGCAGAGGATGATGTGCGGGCGTTGATGGGGTAGGGAAAAGGGAAAAGGGCGAAAATCAAAGCCATTAACCACAGAGTGTCCGAGTCCGTCCCCGAACCTGCTGTCGCGCAGCAAACATCCAAGAACCGCTCGCGCAGAGACGCTGAGGCGCAGAAGTAAAAACAGTCAAGTGCCTTTTTCGTCTGCGTCCCTGCGTCTCCGCGCGATTGGGTTTGAATTTGTTTGATGAGAGGCACAGAGGCGCAGAGAAATGCATTTAAAAAACAATATGTTATTACGCCTTTCTCTGTGACCTCCGTGGTGAGATTCTCTTGTTCCTTTCGCGACGGCGGGTTCCGAAGCGGACTCGGACACCGATTCTTATTGCTCGAAGCGGTCGCGGAAGATGATGCCGGTTTCGCCCTGGAACAGCCAGACCTCGCCGCTGCGCTGCATGACATAGACGTTGCCATCCCTGTCTTCGCCGAAGCTTGAGACGCCGGAGCCTGCGCCGCTGCCGATGATCTGGTCAGGGACGAAGTCCCAGCCACCGTCGTTGCCGGCGACAAACAACTGCCGGGTGCAGAAATCGGCGAACAGGTAGAGGCCCTGTAACGATTCGACTGGCCCCCGATAGCGGTAGCCGCCTGTGATGGCACACTCGCTGGTCCCGGAAATGCTGTACTCGAGCTCCGGCAATATACTGCCTGGCAAGTTGCACGGCGTTGACGTGCCGGTCAGGTAGCTGGCTTCACAGATCCGCCAGCCGTAGTTGCGACCGCCGTCGCTGCTGGCCGGTTCAAGATTAACTTCTTCCCAGTGAGCCTCACCAACATCTGCTATCCACAGATCGCCCGTGGCGCGATCGAAACTCCAGCGCCAGGGGTTACGCAAGCCGTAGCTCCAGATTTCGCCGCAGGCCGACGCATCGCCGGAAAAGGGATTGTTGTTGGGGATCGCATAGTTGGCAGAGCCATCGCCGGCCGCTCCGCACAAGTTGTTGCTGCCGGCTGGCGTGGTGTTGCCGATGTCCAGCCGGAGCATCTTGCCGAGCAGCGCGGCGCTGTCCGGGGGGGTGTTCAGGCAATTGGTTGGTTCTGTTTCCAGGTCGTCAGGGTGCAGGGTCTGGGACCGGTTACAGAGGTCGCCACCGCCGCCACCGTCGCCCATGCCGATATACAACAAGCCGTCCGGTCCGAACTTGATGTTGCCACCATTGTGATTGGAAAAATCCTGATGGATGCTGATGATGATCCTCTCCGGCGTCGGATTGGCGACGTTGGGATCAGCCGATACGCTGAACTCAGCCACGATCGTATCGCCGGGATTGACCCCCGGCGGTCGATTGGAGCCGGCGGTATAGTTCAGGTAGAAAAGGCCGTTGCTCGCAAAATCAGGGTGAAAGGCCAGGCCCAGCAATCCCTGCTCGCCACCGGCACTGGTAATCAGGTTGCCCATGTCCAGGAACAGCGTCGGGAGAGGGGCGCCACCTTCGACCACGTGAATCTCGCCGGTCTGGCGCACGGCAAAAAAACGGTTCGTACCGTCCGGCGCCTGTACGTAGTCGAGGATCAGAGGAAAGGTATTGGTCGGGTGAACGTTGACGATCTCGACGTCTTCAGGCAATGCGCACCAGACGCTGCTACTAAGCAGGATGGCGAAAGCGAGGGTCGGAAAGAATGGTTGTCTTTGCATGATCAAGCCGCTCCTAATCAATTGGAATGTGATCAATTGGGATGTGGCCCCTTGCTGGGGGCAAGTATATCCGACTGGTGAAAAATGATCATTGTAGGTGTTTAAGTCGTTGGCGTATCATCGCCGTGAGCCATCGCCGACACAGTGCCCTGCCCCACATTACCTCGCGGCTCGGTCGATGAGATAGCAGGGACGCAGTTACACTAAGCGGAAAATAATCAAGGGAGCAGATCATGATCGAAGCGATTACCAACGCCAACAACTGGTTGAACAGCATTGTCTGGGGTCCTCCGTTCATGATTCTGCTCGTCGGAACCGGGGTTTACCTGACTTTCCGCTTGGGCTGTTTCCAGTTTCGATACCGGGGCCATGCCTGGAAACACAGTTTCGGCCTGTGGTTCAGAAAGGATGTCGAGGTGGAGCCCGGCGCGATCACGCCGTTCCAGGCGGTGACCTCGGCCATGGCGGCCACGATCGGTGTCGGCAATATCGCCGGGGTGGCCACGGCCATTGCGCTTGGTGGTCCCGGCGCGATTTTCTGGATGTGGATGGTCGCTCTTGTTGGCATGGCGACAAAGATGGCCGAGGCAACATTGGGCCTGAAATACCGTCACGTTGATCCCGACGGCCATGTCTCCGGTGGCGTTTTTTATTACATCGAAAAGGGCCTCGGCCCGAAGTGGAAGTGGCTGGCCGTCCTGTACGCATTCCTCGCCGGTCTGGCTGCTTTCGGAATCGGCAATATGGTCCAGTCCAATACCATGGCCCAGGCGCTCTCGACCGGCTTCGGGCTGCCGCATTGGGTGACAGGATTCGCTCTGGTGATCCTTGTGGGTATGGTGACCCTGGGTGGCATCAGTCGGATTGCGGTCACTGCTGAAAAGATTGTTCCGATCATGGCTGTGGCCTACCTGGTTGGCGCACTCGGCATTCTGGCCGTACACGTGACCGATATTCCGGCCGCCCTGTGGCTTATCGTCAGCAGTGCATTCCAGCCGGCACCGGCGATTGGCGGTTTTGCTGGCGCCAGTGTCGCGATGGCCGTCCGTTATGGCATCGCCCGCGGCATTTTCTCCAATGAAGCTGGCCTGGGCTCGGCGTCAATCGTCCATGCCCAGGCGCAAAACAAGCCTTTCAAGCAGGGCTTCTGGGGCGTCTGGGAAGTATTCATCGACACTCTGGTGGTGTGCACCATGACCGCGCTGGTGATCCTGGTCACTGGTGTCATCGACACCGGCCAGACTGGCGCCGACCTGACCAGCGCCGCATTCTCGATCGGCCTGCCTGGACCCGGCGGCTACGTGATCATCGTTGCCATCGCGTTTTTCGCCTACACGACCATGCTGACCTGGAATTTCTACGGCGAGAAAAGCTGGGAATACCTGTTCGGCAGAAAAGTGGTTTTACCCTATCGATTGGTGTTTTTGCTCTTCGTATTCTTCGGTTCAGTCGGCGCGCTGGAACTGGTGTGGGACATCGCCGACACCTTCAACGGCCTGATGGCCGCCCCCAACCTGATTGCCCTGGTGCTGCTGGGTGGCGTGATGGCGAAGGAGAAGCTGGATTACTTTAATCAGTTGAGAGACAGGGTAAACGGTGAAAGGTAAAAGGTGACCTGATTAGCGTCGTGTCTCAGTGCCCGGGGCTCAATGGCTTCGAGGCCGGCCTCAAGCGGGAGGATCCGCTTCAGTTCGACGCGTGGCGAGGCCTTCAGCGAATCCTCCCGCTTGAGGCCGGCGTGCAGCGGTGATGTCA
>JBGTEC010000276.1:0-13108 GCA_041747995.1 Wenzhouxiangella sp. | reverse complement strand
GCTGTGATTACTCATCACCGCATAGGCATACACCGAGACCGAGAAGCACCCTGCCAGTTCCAGGATGCGATCTTCGATCCATTGCCGGCGATGCTCGAAGTTCTTGCCGGTGAAGCGGTCCTCACCACAAAGAAAAGCCCGTCGAACACATCGTGACACGACGTGATAAAACCCCGACTCCTCGGTGCTGACCAAATGACTGCGTGGATAAGTCATGGCCACAGTGTGCCAAGGTCAGCGGCAATCCGAATCAGGAAACCGTTGCCTCATCAGGTAGGAAATTTACCCGGGGAGGCTCAGAGGAATCTCAGATCATGCATGTCCTGGATGGATTCTCTGGATGGATTGAAGATTCCATGCACACCAAAAGCCGGCGCGAGGCCGGTTACTCGGGTTTGGGGGTTAATACTCGATTAGAAAGGGTGTTAGGAACGGTCGCGAACCTCGCGAACGGCCTCGAGGATATCCTTGGTAGTGGCGTCGGTCATTACGCCCGGCACCTCAAGGGGTGAGCTAGCGTCGGGCGCCCTTGCACGCAAAATAAACCGGCTGCCATCCTTGCGCCGGATCTCAACGTCTTCAGTCTGCGCAAGATCGAGCAGGCTGGCCAGGTTCTGACGGGCTTCGGAATAAGTGAACACTCTCATTGTTAGGGTTCCAGCAGGACGATTCCAAGTTCTCGGGCAACTTGACGCATGCGCCGATCAAGTGTGATCAGTGGACAGTCAAGCCGCTGTGCACAGACCAAAAAGTAGGCATCGTAGGCGTAGATGCCAAGTTTTTTGGAAAGTTTCAGGGCGCTACGAATGTCGCTCGGAAGCAACCGGATGGTCATTCGTGAAAATGCCTCGTGGGCAGCAATTGCCTGATCAAGGGACAATCGGTCACGTTTGATCATCGCCGACAGTGCATTGCCAATTTCATACGGCAGAATCTCAGGCGCGCAGGCCTCTGTGCCCCTGGTAACGCGAATCAATCCTTGTCGCTCCGGCTCCGCCAGGGCCACCGCCATAACTGCACTGCTATCTACAATCACTTTCATAAGTACAATTGTACAAGTTTGTGCAGCGCCGATCAATCGCTGCGGTGATCCCAGCGTCAAGAGGGCTCGCTCATTAGGAATGACCAAACCGCACCAGGCACTAAACCGCGCTCGCCCAAGCTGAACCGGCGCAGGCAATGGAGATAGGGCGGTTTCGCGAGAGGCTCCCAAACCGCCGGGCCGAGCCTGCTTGCCGGTCCATTGAACCAACTCGATGTAACTGGCTTTGGTCATGTTCAGCAGGGCGTCTGACTCCAGCCCGGCGACCGGTTTCAGCGGCCGGTCGAGGAGGCGGCAATTCGGGTCAGGCATTAAAAGGCGGCAATTCGGGTCAGGCATTAAATGCATTGAGCCGATTGATCAATGTGCCGACCTGGTGGCCATGCAGAAACCTCTTCAAGCCTGGATAGCGGCTGGCGCGCTGAATCTCATCGGTCTGCTCGGGACAGGTGATCAGCTCAGTGCAGGTCCGGGACACCCACGATCTGAGGATGACGCCGGATTTCGGCGTTGAAAGGGTGGCTTTGGAGTGTCAACGCTGAATTGGAAAGGGGTTCTCAGGCGGTTGGACCCGAAATTGTTGATCACAGGCACGCAAAGCAGCCGGGCTGGTCGTCGTCTTGGTGGTCGGTGCCCAAAGCCCCAGAAGTATTGGGCTAGCCGTCGTGTCCGGGCTGAATCCACAGCCGCACCTGGCGAGGCTCCAGTTCGAGCGCACTGAACACACCGGCGAAGTCGGAGCCCATGATCAGGTCGCATTGCGGGTAGCGGTCGCCGGGGAAGACGCGAACCGCCGCAGTGCGGCCCATCAGGGGCAGTTGGACGCGACGCACATGGCCATCAGCGGCCTGCTCAGGCTCAAGCATGTCGACCAGCCTTGCCGGACTCAGGCCCCAGCGCTCGCGGTATCTGCGTGTGATGTAGGAAACGGGGCTTCCAGTGTCCAGGCAGACATTGAGCCGGGTTCTGTCGTGCCGAAGCTGGATGACGGGAAACCCATCCTGATAGGTGAACGGAAGCCGTTGTTCCACGTGCTCGGCATAGTCATCGTCTGCGATGAGCCTGGCCCGGTGGTGGGCCAGTGCGGCGATGCCGACGACGCGATCTGATTGGTTCGGGTTCACCCAGATGACGCCCAGGTCGTGGTCGAGCCGGCACCGCTGCAGCGTGATCTGCTCACCGTTGAGGCGCTGCACGGTCTGTTCACCCTCCAGCGGGCAGGCGGAGTCGTGATTGCCTGGCCAGACGTTGATCGACGCCGCGGTATCTGCGACATGGCCCTGAGGACTTCGAAGTCGCCCGTCCTGGCCCAGTAGATAGTGGGTCGGAGTCGGATCCGGCACTGCTGGGCTTTCCTGGCTGAGGACGAGCAGGTCACCGAGCAAGGCTTCGTACCTCGTCCAATAGTCCTGCGCCAGTTCCGGCAGATCCGGCAGTGATCGTGCGGCCGGTCGGTAATGCCAAGGGCGAAGGGTCATCTGGTCGATCGCCATGCCGGTGCAGGCAAGCTGCGCTGGCGCCGAGTCGCGATGCTGGCGGCACGGTTCGAATGGGTCATCCTTGCGGAGCCCATGCCGAACGGCATTACGCCACGTCTCGCCCAACCCCGGAAGAGGCGCGACCTCGGAGTCCGGCAGGCCTTCGCGCATCTGATCGAAGTCGTAATCCAGCAATTGATGCTTCAGTGCGAAGGCATCCACCAGCCGGTCCGGGTTGCAGCCGGGAATCCGATTGATCACGTCCTGTAGCCCGAGGCCAGGAGTCTTCAGGGCAGCGAATTCCTGATGCCAGTAGAGGGGCATCATGTTGGCGTCGGTAGCCAAGTCTTCAGCCAGCCAAACGGTCATGACGGCTCCGAGCCCGCTTCGTGCCCTCCTGAAGTTTCGAAGCACTTCTTGCACGGCGTCGGCCCCCGTTCGGCATGCATCCTTCGCGCGCACTGTGAGGGGGGTTTCGGCTATTGTGCCCAAGGCCCCTATCGTGGGGCGCTGGTTGACCGCATCGGTCGCGACCAGCTGCGTGAAGAGGTCGAGTGATGAGGCCAGATATTCGTTGAGCCAAAGATCACCGAACGGACGCGCTGCCCCACCCACAGTGCGCTGGAGAGTTTGCAGGTGGAAGATCTCATGCAGCAAAAGATTAAGGCTGAAGCCGAAGGAAAGCTGCCGCATGCTTTCGTGTGTATAGATCGTTTCGTCGAGTTGTTCCAGCAATTCAAAAGCGGGAAGCGGCTCCGGCAGATAAAAGTGCCAGCATTGGCGAGTCGAGGCATACCTGCGGAACCGGGTTCCGTGTGCGATCACCGACACACACACAGGATGGTCGACTCGGAGGAACTCGCCAAGCAGCGAATATTGCAGTCGAGTCACCAGTTCGATATAGGCATCCCCCAAGGCTTCTTGAAGCCGCCCCACATCGGACTCTTCGATCTCGCAGTCGAACCGCATATAAAGCGGATGCTGCCACTCGAGGGTGTGTGCATGGCAAAAACGGATTGGCCGCCAGTGCTCGCCGCCGTACTCGCTGCGGATACGATCGCTGAAAGGAGGAATGAGATACACGGAATGATTGTTGATTTCATCCCGCGCCAGCCCATCCAGCAGGGTCGCGCAACCGCCAAGCAGTGCAGTCGTCAGTGCCATCAGTAGGGTTCGGTACAGCAAGCGAGCACCTCGAAAATCCAAAAAAAGCGCGCCGGGCATCACACCCCGGCGCGCGTCAGTTTACTGCACCAAGCAATCGTGGCAGCCGTCGCCGACGATGTAGGTATGTCCAGTTGCTGAGGCAATGTTTGTATCGCCATAGCGGGCGGTGGTGCTGACGCTGATATTACCAGTTCCGGCACTACCTGACAGATCCGAAATGCTAATGGACACACCGTCAGCGATACCTTCGTAGCTCAGGGCCGGCGCAGCAGAGCTGCCGTCAAAGGGACCAAAACGGGAGACTCAGACCATGGTAAGGTTGCTTATTCCGCCAATGTAAGGCATCATGTATAACATGAAGGAATTCAACGTACGGCATGTGCAGCATCATCTGGCAGACGTGCTCGAAGCAGTCGAGCGTGGTGAGAAGGTGCGGATTACCCGCCGTGGCAAGGTCGTTGCCCAACTTGGCCCACCAGAGCCAGAATCGGCCACCACGCAATGGCCTGATTCCGAAGCACGCTTCAAGCGTTTGGCGGTGCATGTGAAAGAGGGGATTCCGGCCAGCCGAATTCTCGACGAGGATCGACAGGAACGGTTCTGATGCTGTACGTCGATACCGGGATCCTGACCAAATGGTACCTGCCGGAAGCCGACAGCTCCGCCGCCCTGGCTCTGCGCGACCGTTTCTCGCCACCCGCTTTTCTGACCAGCTTGCACCGGCTTGAGTTGGCCAATGCCTGGCAGTTGAAAATCTTCCGTGATGAACTGACGGTTGATGCCGTCGCGCTGGCCCGCCAGGACCTGCTTGAAGATATACGTGCTGGCTTGTGGCATGTCCCGATTGAGCCATTGGCGGAAGTCTATTCCCGTGCCGAGTCACTGGCAGTAAATCATTCAGCTCGATTAGGCACCCGATCCATGGATATTCTGCACGTCGCCGCAGTCGAATGCCTGAATTGCGCCCAGTTCATCACCGGTGACCAGAGGCAGGCACGACTGGCCGAGGCCATCGGCCTGCCGCTCGTTTTTCATCAGCCCGCCTGATATTGCAAGAGGGGCGGCATCAGCGCCTCGGCTGAGGCTTTCGAAATCGGCCATGATTTGTGGGTGTCCTGGTCCGTGTCCGGCTCCTCCGCAGAATTTATGGGTCCCTGGCAATCAGTTGGTTGATGCCTCGACAGTCGATGCCTTTTCCCGCCACTCCTGGCATATCGAATGGGTCTGGATGGTCTTCAGCGAGTCGTGCGCCCACTCCAGGTTTTGTGTCGAGCAATCATTCAGCGCATCGCAGCTTTGCAGGAAATCGTGCAAGGCGCGATGCATGTTGCCGCAGTCGGCCAGTCCGCCGTAGGCATTGGCCAGCTGCATGTACGGCCGACTCTTGTTGCGTGACAGCTCCAGCGACCGGCGTGCGCTTTCCGCCGATTCAGCATAGTTGCGGGCGCTGTAATGCAGCCGCGCCAGCGCATCGTGGGTGCGATCATCGAACTCACCGAAATGCATCGCACGTTCCATAAGCGCGAATGCCTCGTCCATTCGGTCGAGCTTTTCCAGATAAAAGGCGGTCTGGCGCAACATGCCGGGATCGTACGGGCGATACCGCAAGACTTTCTGCATTGTGGCGGTGGCCTCCTCCCAGCGTTTCATGGCTTCCAGAACACGCGCCCGCTCGGCCAGGTAGTTCACGTCTTCCGGGGAATCGGCTACGGCAAGACTGATCATCTCCAGTGCTTCATCCAGCCGGCCCAGCTTGAGCAAGGCAAATGAGCACATCTCGCGATACTTGGCCAGCCCGCCCATTCCGACGGCACGCCGGCAGGATGCCAGTGCGGCGGCATGATGGCCGTTCCAGTATTGCCGGTCAGCGATGGCAAACTGATCAAATCCGCGCAATGCGGCGAGCTCCGGATTGGCTTCGATGCGCGATTCCAACCGTTGCAGCAGGTCCTGAAGTCGGAAGATCGATCCTCCCCATTTGGGTTGGGCATTGAACAGCGCCATGTACCAGACCGATTCCGACAACGGCGCATGCTGCTCAAGCACCACATCCCAGTCGAGACCGGCCGGGCGGCTGGAGTCCGGCAGGTTGGCCAGAAAACCCCAGATGATGGGATTTTTCGGGTCGAGGCGTGCCGACTCCCGGTAATGCACCGCCGCCTGGGATGCGAAATCCCTTGATTCCGCCAACTGATATTCATTCGTTTTACGAATGACCTCGCCGCTACGCAGCTTAAAGCTGATGTGCCGCAAGTGCAGACCCAGCGCCAGATGTGCCAGCGCCGATTCAGGATCGCTTGCTACCCATTCCCGCAACAGTCGGCCCAGCTCCGGGTCCGAGCTGGAAAAGGCCTGGAGCCTTTGCATCAGCAGCCGATCGCCGGCACCGCCTTCACGAACCGCCTCGCGCGCCTGGTTCAGCAGCGCCTCGGCTTCGGCCGAGGAGCCGGATTCGAGCAATTCCAGTATCTCCAGCTTGGGCTTGTAGGCTGTTCCCGACGGCGGTGCCGCAGAATCGGACCGGCAGCCCGCCGCCAGTATTATCAAGGCACAAGCCAGCGCACCCGTCCGGGCAAGAAGTCTTGTTCGCATCGTTGTCTCCCTATTTGCTGATGCGCCCGTCATGCACGCTCCCCGGTTGACCGGAAACCGTCGTTGGCGATGCGCATACGGATCATGTGGTCCGGATTATTGACTCCATTGAGCACTTTGCGCAAGAGGACTCAGCCACCGCGTCCGCACCTCGGTGGTTGTTCGCCAAAACAGAAGGTAGAAGGTACGCGAAGGTACGGGACACCCAGGATCTGGCGATCACGCTGGATTTCGGCGTAGCTTCCTGAAAACTGGGATCACAAAGGAGACCTGGCGGCGACCTCGTGGCCATGCAGAGTGGCTTGCATTGCGGGTTTGGCCGCGTTAGGCTGCGAACTTGGCAATTCCAACTTGGGGGTTGGAAATGGGTGGCAAGTATCCTGCATTGACCGTTATAGCCAGACTTCTGCTGATTCCGGGAACGGTTCTGTTTGCTGGCATGGCACTGGCTTCTTCTGAGCTCTCTGCCAGCACACAGTCCACCAACTCGGACAGGCCGACTCAGTTATTCTCCGGACAGGCCGTCTTCAACCTGTCGGCACAAACCGGTGAGCAGCAGCACTTCTTCATCAACGTACCTGAGGGGGCCAGCGTGCTTGTCGTCCAGACCTTGGGCGGGACCGGGGACGCTGACCTGTATATCCGATACAACGCCCAGGCGACCGAGTTTGACTACGATTGCTCTTCGATAGGCGCAGCCAACGACGAACGCTGCACCTTCGAGTGGCCCCCAGCCGGACGGTACTTTATCCTGCTCGACGCGTGGGTACAGTTCGAAGGAGTCACGCTGCAGGCCAACTATCAGACCGAGACCCGTTATAATTCCATCAAGGTGGCCAAGCGGGGCGATGGGGACGGCACAGTTCAGACCCATGATGCCCGCATCATCTGCGGTCATATCTGTTCGGCCAGTTTCTCATCCGCTTCCACGATCACCCTGAACGCGACAGCAAGCGCAGGATCGGAATTTGCCGGTTGGGATGGCGACTGCTCCGGCACCGCTTCCTGCACGCTCTCCACGGACTCGGCCAAGGATGTCATCGCCAACTTCCAGAGCATCGACCCTCCGGAGCCGGAACCGGCCCGCGTTGATTCGACCTACAGCGGTCTCTGGTTCAACCCCGAGCAGGACGGCCACGGCCTATCGATCTCCGTCCACTCTCCGGGGTCAGCGACTATTTTCTGGTACACCTACGATCCGTTCGGCGCGCCGATCTGGATTATTGGACCCGGTCAGATCGTCGAAGACCGGATTGAGGCAGATGCTTTGTATTTCTTCGGCATGAAGTTCGGTGACTGGAGTATCGATGACCGGAATTCACTCGAATGGGGCCGGATCGAGCTGACCTTCGACGGCTGTAACAGTGGCATCCTGAGTTACGAAAGTGACCTGACCTTCGAGTCGGGGGAAGACTTCGGCGCTGGAGAAATTCCCCTGGTGCGCCTGGCCTCGGTGGATGGGCCGGAGTGTCAACATGGCGGAATGCGTCGATAGTGATTACTCTGCCGAAATTTCATGCTCGCTCATCGCTGCTTCAAGTTCACTGCCGTGAGCCAGTTGATGATGGTGTCCATTGCTTGCGGCGCCACAGTCTGTTCGATCACGGCGTATTCCGAATGGGCACCGGTCTGGGCTTCCTGGAAGAAGTGATTCAGGCCTGGCAGCGTCTCTATCCTGGCATCGCTCCCCAGCTCTGCCTGCCATGAGTGCGCGGCGTCTGCGGCGTCGATCTGCTGGTCCTTGCCGCCGTAAAGTGCGAGCACCGGAATGCCGGATTGCCTCAAGGCCGGCCGGGGATCGTATGCCAGGGCAAAGCGCGCCTGAGACTGCGCCAGCCCTTGACTGAGCTGATCAATGATGGCTGGCTCCTGACCCCCAAAAGTGGCGCGTTGCTCGTCGGGGAGCGCCTCCAGAAACTCACGCGCCGCTTCCCGCAAGGCTTTGTCGGCGTTCGCTCCGGGTTCGCTCTGTAGTGCCGCCTCGGCCATCGCCAACTGCAGTCCCGCGACAGCGTTCGGTGACTGGTCCGCCTGCGCCCGAAGCCCCTCAATGCCGGGCCGCGCTGGCGCCCCCAGGAACACGACAAAATCGGTAGCATCGTGTGTCTCGATCGCTAGCGCGCTGATCCGGCCACCCTCTGAGTGGGCAACGATGCCAACACGCGTGGCGTCCACTGACTCGCGTCGGCGCAAAAAATCCAAACCAGCGGCGACATCACCCGCGAGTTGCCCAGCTGTTGCAGCAGCGAAGTCACCTTTTGACTCTCCAACACCTCTTTCGTCAAAACGTAATACCGCGAACCCGGCGCGTGCAAGCCGGTCGGCGAGCACCAGCAGCGGTCGGTGGTTCATGAAGCTGCCGTCACGGTCGTGTGGTCCGGCACCGGCGACGAGAACCACGCCTGGAAACGAATCAGCTGACCCTGGCAGGGTCAGCGTACCGGCCAGCGATGTGCCGCCGGCTCCGTTGAAGGTAACTTGTTCGACCTGGTAAGGCGGTGGACCATCCGGCTCCTGTGGACGCGCCGGCCGCGCTGCACTCTCGGCCAGCCTCAGCGTCAACGGGAACGACTGTCCGGACTGAGTGAACTTTCCTTTTATGATCCCTCCTTGATGTTCGCCGTCGTAGCGCGCTTCCCCGGCCAATGGCATCCAGATGGTCAGCTGGTCACCTTCGAGCCGCACCGATTGCAATTCCAGCCCAGCGGCGCCTTGTGTCGGCACATCCATCGTCCCGACGATCGAGCCACTGTCGGCCTCAAGGTGATAGACGATTTCGAGCTGCTGGGCGCCGAGATCCAGCGTCCCGCGCCAATCGCCGGTCACCCAGTTCGGTTTGGATGGTTCAACGGACATACTCAACGCTGCCAGTAGCAACATTGCTGCGGCTCGGATAAATAAAGTCAACATGGCGATAACCTCAGGTTTAGGATTCAGGGTTGGTTTGGCACGTTGGCCATCCACTCACGCAGGCTGGCAACGTGATTTGAAAAGGCCTGGCGACCTGACGGGGTCAGGCGCAGCAGAGTTCGTGGGCGCTTGCCTGCGAATTCCTTGATGATCTCCACGTAGCCAGCGTCTTCCAGCTTGGTCAGATGCGACGACAGGTTGCCTTTGGTCAGGCCGGTCTGTTTTTGCATGAATAAAAAGTCGCAGGCCTTGATGACGTAGAGCTGGCTCAGGATCAGCAGCCGGGCCGGCTCGTGTACCAGTCGGTCAACGTCGCCCAATGGGTGCGCTCCCGACTCTCGATCAGACGTCATCGGTATCTCCGGCGTCGGGTGGATTGGCGCGCATAAACCGGGCCAACATCAACAAACCGGCGAGCACAACCAAGCCGCCGCTGAAGTACCAGCTCAATCCATTGGCCAGTCCGAATCGCCATTCGATCACGCCGCCAGCAAATAGGATTGCGGCCCAAACAAACCCGCGCCAGATGCCGAACAGCCAGGCTGCAATCGCTAACGCCAGGGCAAGGCAGCCGGTGACGATCATTGGCACGGCGCTCTCGGGATAATCGATCCAGCCCAGGGCGCGCAGTGCGAGGACACCAAAAATCGCAGTCAGCAAAACGCCGAATGTCAGCCATTTCCAGGCCTTGATCTCTGCCACGCGGTCTGCATGCAGGCGCACGTGGCCGATGCGCGGATCGATCAGCCGACGCCGGGCACTGGGGTAAGCCGTTGCACCAACGAAGAACACGATGACGGGCATGTAACCCAGGTCCGCGTGCAGCATCAGGCCGAATGCGACCAGCACAGTGCCAACCAGGATGTCGATCAGACCATGGTCGACCGACAAGCGATAGCTGCTCGATTCGAGCCGGCCAAGCACGGACTCTAAATTACTGCTCATGTCGGCTCCGGGTTGGTCCGCAAGAATTGCGCGCGCCTTGTACGAGTCCCTTGAGTATTTCTAAAGTCATCCGTGCCTCCGCAAATGTCCGCCGGACCGGCGAACGGGTTTGTGTTGAAGGTTCATTTAACCACAAACTGGTTTGCACTGCAAACCTAAGTGCGGACCCACCAGAGCCCCGAGTCATGGGCGGATGTTCGTAAGGGCACCGGTTAAGCGCTCTGCAAAAGTCGGTACCCGGAATGCCAGGCACGCCAGATCCCGGCTGACGCCGGTCCGGCCGATTTCAGAATAGGGAAGTCAATCAGGTTGGTTGTTCGCGAAGGATTTTTCTGGCCAGGCCACCAGCCACGCCTTTCATTCTGACTGATTCACCGAGATTGGAAGGAGGATTTCCGGTGCGCAACAGATCATGAGCAATCTGCCGCTTGAGCTTATCGCGGGGATCGTAGCGGTAAACCAGGACATTGGTGTCAATCAGACGATTCAGGTCCGGTCTCTCCACGCGTGTACAAGTCCTCGCGAGTCCAGTCCCGCTTGCCGGTCCGGGTCGGTTCAGGCAGCTGATCCGTGCGTTCCCGGCTTCGTCGGGTCGTTTCGTCAAACAGCCGCAACCGCTCGTCCCGGCTCAGCGTGCTCGATGACCTCCCGGCCTCGGTAACGATTCGAATGTCATCGCCGCTGGACTGGAACTCGATCCGATCACCGGGCGCAATGCCGTGCGCCTCGGCAAGCCGCTTGGGCAACGTGACCTGCAACTTGCTCGTGACTTATGCCATGGCCTTACTTTAGCAAGGAAAATATCCTTGTCAAGAATCCATTCGCCTTCCGCCCACGCGAATCCGGTTCAGCAACTCTCGCTCCGGGGCCAATTGATGACAGGCTCACGCCATGGAAGTAGCCGGGCTGATCCGGCGGAGCAATTTCTTTTCGTGAATAGGTCATAGCGATAGTTTATTTACCAAGGCGGTGGCCTGCTCGCCACCAGAAAACGACCATGATTTATACTCTGCCGATGATTTATGGGTGTCCTGGTCCTCTTAAGACCGGCTCTGTAAAATGCCTCCAGCGGCTTGCCGATGCGCTTGGTGTCGATATTGACGACATTGTCGCGGACATCCAGGCGTAGAGCGGGCAATCGGCTTAACTGCCCGTCAAGAATCCCCAGCGTAGGGAAAGCGGAGTGGTCCTACGGGCCAAAGTGAGCTTGGATTTAAGAGGGTATGGCAATGATAATCTCTACTACCACGCTTGCTTTGACGCTGGTATTGATCTTGTCTTCGGCTTCGTTGATGGGTCAACATTATGAGCGAAAAAAAGTTCAGGAGTTTTATACTCCAAGACACCTCGAGTCAGCTTGTCCGCCGGATTACAAGAGCACGCGGGAGGTCATTGACATGTACTTGCAAGGCCACAACCTGGTAGGTGGCCCCAATCTCAATCACTTGGTGGAAGATTTTGGGACCCGGGAACTCACCGCCGCTGATTTTGAAGTATTGACGGACGAAAGAGAGACTGCTGTATGTGCCGACTTGAGAGAGAGGTTCTCAGATTATATTGATAGGCAGATACAGATTTGTGATGGCGTCGATTCAGAGTACCTTCATGACATCGCCTTTTACAGGACTCCGGATTTCAATTTCGTTGTTTTTGCGGGCGGTATCCTAATCCAGCAAGATCGCAACTCTGACAAACAAGGGATTCATATATCCCGCACTATCGTAAATGCGGTGCTGGCGTTTGATAAAAACTGGTCGATGATTTACGACCGGTCAGCCAGAGAAATGATTTCGCGCAGGGGTTTACCAGTCAAACACTGGGAACGTGATTGATTAGGAGAACAGGGCACCCGCGATCCGATGGCGGCGCCGGCGCGCCAGAGGGCCGCTTCTACATTTGTTTGCTCTGCGACAGCAGATCCCGAGCGGACTCGGATACTCTTTGCGCGAAGCCGGGCCCGTGGGCCCGGCTTGCGTAGGTCGAGGCCTGGACTCAGAACCGTTGCGTGGCACTCAGGGTGTAACTGCGACCGCCAAGACCTGCGGGTCGGGTGACTGTACCCAGGAACGGATCACGATCGAAAACATTGAAGATCGTGGCGCCAAGGTGCAGGCTTTCGGTCAGATCGTAGGTTGCGCTGAGATGGTGCACGAAGGCGTTGCCGGTCTTGAACGGGTCAACGAAGTCCGGGTTGTTGTCCATGTCCTGGTTGAATACGCCGGGCAACA
Organism: Wenzhouxiangella sp.; assembly: GCA_041747995.1. Classification (GTDB taxonomy): domain Bacteria; phylum Pseudomonadota; class Gammaproteobacteria; order Xanthomonadales; family Wenzhouxiangellaceae; genus Wenzhouxiangella. Next base: position 746 of record JBGTEC010000276.1, on the reverse strand, counting down.
ACTGGCTGCTCTGGTAGTTGGTGCGCCAGTTGATTGCCAGGTCGGCGATCCTCCAGCTCACGCGGGCATTGAGAACCCATTTCGGGAACGTGAACTCGCCGACTCGGCTTTCGAACTCGTCCGGGAAGTCCTGGAACTGAAAGTCCCTGAGTCTCAGGTTCCGGGTGCCGCTCAGGCCAAGGGACAGATTGCCCAGGCCGGGGTCGAAGACATACCGGAGGTCGAAGTCGACGCCGCGGGCCTCCAGTTTGGCAATGTTCTGTTGCCCCGACCGGAAGAAGGTAATGAAGCCGTCAACCGGGTCGCGATCGACCAATGGGCAGAACGAATTGTCCAGGGTCGGTGCATCGACACAGCGCTGAATGACGGTCAGGCCGGGCACCGAATCGATCGCATCCTCAATGGTGACATCATAAAAATCGACGGTGGCGGTGAAACCGGGCAGTATTCTGGGGGTCAGCACCAGGCCGAAGGTGAAGGTATCGGCCGTTTCTTCGTCCAGGTCCGGATTACCGCCGGCGCGGCCGGTGATGAAGGCCGAGACAAACTCGGTGGAATCGAAGTTGGGTCCGACCAGCTCCTCGCAGTTTGCGCGGCGGAATTCTGAGCCGCCATCAATCAGGTTCTCGTTGCAGGGATCGGAAGCCGCACCGATAAAGATCGGCTGGGGTGGCGAGAACAGCTCGTTGATGTTGGGGGCACGTACCGAGCGTCCGTAGGTTCCGCGAACCATGACATCCCGAGTC
>JBGTEC010000275.1:0-2112 GCA_041747995.1 Wenzhouxiangella sp. | reverse complement strand
GACGAAGCGGTAGCCGAAGCGCGAGATGCGGCGGCGCGGGCACGCGAACGGGCCGACCTGGCCTGGGAAGAAGCCAGTGCGTTTACCGGCGAGGCCTGGGCTCAGGCCCGCGAAGCGGCGCTGGAACTTCGAGCGCAGGCTGACGCTGCCTGGTCGCGACTGCAGGAAGAAGCGCCCGACGACGCCGAGGAAGATGCCGAAGACTGAGGTCAAGGCGCCGAAATTACTACCGCCGCCCCGCTGAGTCGGGGCGCGGTCACTTTTATTCATACCAACTTGAATCAGGACTGACAGCGTGTCAGAGACATACAATCCCGGCCAGATCGAACCGGCCATCCAGAAAGCCTGGGCTGACCAGGCCGCCCATCGCGCCGATGACGGCAGTGAAGATGGCCAAGAGCGTTTTTACTGCCTGAGCATGTTCCCTTATCCCTCCGGCAAGCTGCATATGGGGCACATGCGCAATTACACGATCTGTGACGTGATCTCGCGTTATCAGGTGATGCGCGGCAAGCGCGTGCTGCAGCCCATGGGCTGGGATGCATTCGGATTGCCAGCCGAAAACGCCGCCATGGCCAACGGCGTGCCGCCCGCCAAATGGACCCGCGACAACATCGATCATATGCGAGGCCAGCTCAAGGCGCTGGGCTTTGCCATCGACTGGGAACGAGAGCTGGCGACTTGCGATCCAGAGTATTACCGCTGGAATCAGTGGTTTTTCCTGCGTCTGCTCAAGCGCGGCATTGCCTACAAGAAAACCGGCGTGGTCAACTGGGATCCGGTCGACCAATCGGTGCTGGCCAACGAACAGGTTGTTGACGGGCGTGGCTGGCGCTCCGGCGCGCTGGTCGAAAAGCGCGAAATTCCCATGTATTACCTGCGCATTACCGACTATGCCGATGAGTTGCTCGAAAGTCTCGATGAGCTTGACGGCTGGCCGGAGCGGGTCAGAACGATGCAGGCCAACTGGATCGGCCGCAGCGCTGGTGCTGAAATCAGTTTTGCCTGCCGTGATCAGACGATCAAGGTCTTTACCACACGACCCGACACGCTGATGGGCGCCACCTATATGGCCATCGCCGCCGAGCACCCGCTGGCCCGCCTGGCCGCCGACAACAATCCCGAGCTGCGGGATTTTTTGATCGAGTGCCAGAAGGGCGGGGTGTCGGAGGCCGATATCGCCACCCAGGAAAAGCTGGGCATGGATACCGGTTTCAAGGCGATTCATCCATTGACCGGCGAGGAGCTCCCGATCTGGGTGGCCAATTACGTTCTCATGGGCTACGGCGAAGGCGCGATCATGGCGGTGCCGGGACACGACGAGCGCGATTTCGAGTTCGCCCTGAAGTACCACCTTCCGATTACCCAGGTTGTCAGCCTGCCCGAAGGACGCGCTTACGACGATCGCCAGTGGCATGAGGACTACAAGGCCAAGGATGGGACTCTGATCAACTCTGGCGCCTACAACGGCCTGAATTGTGCCGATGGCGCTGAGGCCATTGTTGCCGACCTGGAAGCCAGGGACGCCGGCAGGAAGCGGATCCAGTACCGCTTGCGCGACTGGGGTATTTCCCGCCAGCGCTACTGGGGATGTCCCATACCCATCATCCATTGCCAAGCCTGCGGCGAAGTCCCGGTGCCCGAGCAAGACCTGCCGGTGATGCTGCCGGAGGACCTGGTGCCCGATGGCGCCGGCAACCCGCTGGGACGGCATGAGGCCTTCGTCAACACGGTTTGTCCGACCTGCGGCGGTCCGGCCCGGCGCGAAACTGACACCATGGACACCTTTGTCGATTCGTCCTGGTATTTTCTGCGCTTTACCTGTCCCGACAATGATCAGGCCATGGTCGATGCCGAAACCAACCGCTGGATGCCGGTCGACCAGTACATCGGCGGGATTGAACATGCGATCCTGCACCTGCTTTATGCGCGCTTCTGGACCAAACTGACGCGTGACGAAGGTCTGGTCAAATTCGATGAGCCGTTCGCCCGCCTGCTGACCCAGGGCATGGTTTTGGCCGAGACTTACTACCGCAAGGATGATGCCGGTCGAACCACCTGGTTCAATCCGGCCGATGTCGATGTCGAGCGCAATGAAAAAGGCCAGGTCAC
>JBGTEC010000274.1:0-5125 GCA_041747995.1 Wenzhouxiangella sp. | reverse complement strand
CCCAGCGACAACTGGCCGGCCACGGTCGCCAGAACAACCCAGGCGAAAGCCCCATACAGGGCCACGGTGCCGACCAGACCCAGCCCGAAAGTCCACCAGCCACGGCGAATGGTCAGTGCCCGATCTTCGCGGAAAATCTTGCGGAAGATCGATTTGTAGCGTTGCAGCAGGGTAGGAGCCAGGTCGAACAGCTTGACCTCCTTGGTGTAGTCCTCCCGCGCGAGTACCGATTCCAGGTACAGCATTTCGCGCGTATCCGGCGAGCGCCAGCGAAACAGCTCGAAAGCCTTGCCAGCGAATTTTGCCTCGACCAAAAATGCGGGCAGACCGCCAACGACCAGCAGCAACACGGCCCACGGCGAGAAAGCAAACAGCAGGGCGCTGAAGCTTAAGATTGCGATGCCGTACTGAATGACACCAAAGGTTTTCTGGACCAGTGACAGCGGTCGCGTCGAAGCCTCGCGGCGCGCCCGGGTCAGGCGGTCGTAGAACTCGGCATCTTCGAGTTGGGCCAGGTCGAGTTGCTGGGTCTTGTCCAGGATCATGACGTTGACCCGGTGACCCAATTGAGCACGCAACAGGTTGTTGCAGATGGTCAGCGCCGTCTGGGTGGCGGCCATGGCCGCGACCAGCAACGCCTCCAGCGACAGCCAGAACCAGACCTGGTCCGTGAAAGTGTCATCCTGAATGGCGGCCACCACGCTATCAACCAGCCACTTGCCGACCCAGGCGATGGAGGCCGGCAGCAAGCCCGCAACCAGGGTGAACAGGGCCAGCGCGATGGTGAGCACAGGACTTGTTGCCCAGACCAGTACCAGCGCACGCCGGCCATAAGTCAACAGGGGTTTGAACTGGGTCAGCGGTCCGGGCGGCTGGTCGGGTTGGCTGGACATTAGAAAGTTAAGCCGCCGGATTTTGTTTCAAGCAAACTAAAGAATGAGCCCGGCCAGGGCGCGGCGGTTTTCGCTCATCAGGACATTGAAGGTGCGGCAGGCGGCCGGGAGCGTCATGCATTCCAGGCCAATGCCATGCTGAAGAAACTGCCGTTGGATGTCGATATGGGGAAACGACTGGGTCTGGCCGATGCCCAGCAGGACGACTTCGGGGCGGTGTTCGATCAACGGGGCAATGGTGGTTTCGTTCAGGTCGGCCAGGCTGGCGACCGGCCAGTCGGTCTGGAGCAGGCGGGCGCCGACGATCAGGCTGGCCTGATAGCGCTGATCGTCGATCAGCAGACCATCGGCGTCAACCTTGCGAATGTAGTGATGATTGCCGGGTTTATGTTCGGTCAGTTGCATGAGGATCTACGTGGCTTATTTCGGCAGTGCGATCTTTGGCGATTCGGGATTGCGGCGAAAGTAGCAGGCGACCTGGCCGATCTGGTGAACCAGTTCGGCCTTTGAGGCCTTGGTGATCCGATCGATCCATTCCTGGCGCTGTTCGCGTTCGCCGCGCAGCTTGATCTTGATCAGCTCATGATGCTCGAGTGCCAGTTCGATTTCGGCCATGACGTTGTCGGTCAGGCCCTTGTCGGCGACCATGACGACCGGATCGGTCTGGTGGGTCAAACCGCGCAAATACTTCTTCTGAGAATTGCTGAGAGCCATAAATAGCCGAATGGTAGAATCAACCGGCATTTTAACCGATCCCCGGTACCAGACGCCGGGCAGTTCAACCGTATCCGGTAAACATCCCATGTCTTCCAAAGCCTGGAAAACCCGCCAGAAGAATGACCCCTACGTGCGTCGGGCGCGTGAGGAGGGCTATCGCGCGCGCGCGGCATACAAGCTGCTGGAGCTGGATGAGAAGGATCACCTGTTCAAGGGGGTCCGGCGGGTGGTGGACCTTGGGAGCGCACCGGGCAGCTGGTCGCAGGTGGCCCAAAGGCGCCTGGGCGAGGCCGGAACGGTGATTGCGCTGGACATTTTGCCCATGGATCCGATCGCCGGGGTCGAGTTCATCGAGGGTGATTTTCGCGAGGATGAGGCGCTTGCCCGGCTCGAAGACGTCCTCGGCGGGGGCAAGGTTGACCTTGTGCTGTCCGATATGGCCCCCAACTTGTCGGGTATTGGCCCGGCCGATCAGGCGCGCAGTATTCACCTGGCCGAACTGGCCCTTGCGTTTGCCCAGGTGTGGCTGGATATTTCCGGTACTCTGGTGGTCAAAGTTTTTCAGGGCGCGGGCTTTGACGATTTACTCACTGCCTTCCGGCAATCATTCCGGACGGTAAAGGTGCGCAAGCCGGCCGCCTCGCGCTCCGAAAGTCGGGAAGTCTACCTGGTGGGCTCGGCCCTGAAGGAAGGCAGCGATTAGTTCCATGGCGTAAAATGGGTCGAACGGACCCGCAGATTCCGTTAACGGAGATTGATTTTGAGCGATTTTGCCAAGAATCTGATCATGTGGATCATCATTGCGATGGTTCTCATGAGCGTATTCAACTACTACTCCCAGCCCGAGCAGGAGCCCCGTGAGATGCCCTATTCGGTATTTCTCAACGAGGTCCGTGCCGGCAATATCGAGAATGCGGTAATCCAGGAAAGCCCCGGCTCCAGGACCATCACGGGCGAGATGCGCGACGGTCAGCCCTACACGGTGACAGCCCCGCGGGATGATGGTCTGATCCAGGATCTGATCGACAACGACGTGATTTTCGATGGAGATGATCCCCAGCGGCGGTCCGTGGTGATCGACATTCTGATCAGCCTGCTGCCCGTACTGGTGCTGGTTGGCCTGTGGGTGTATTTCATGCGCCAGATGCAGGGCGGCGGCATGGGCGGCAAGGGCGGTGCGATGAGTTTCGGCAAGTCGCGCGCCAAACTCCAGGGCGAAGACCAGGTCAAGGTCACGTTCGAGGATGTGGCTGGCTGCGAGGAAGCCAAGGACGAGGTCAGCGAGCTGGTCGATTTTTTGCGTAATCCGGCCAAGTTCCAGCGCCTGGGTGGCCATATCCCCAAGGGCATCCTGATGGTCGGCGCACCGGGTACCGGCAAAACCCTCCTGGCCCGGGCGATTGCCGGCGAAGCCAAGGTGCCGTTTTTCTCGATCTCGGGTTCGGACTTCGTCGAAATGTTTGTTGGTGTCGGCGCATCCCGCGTGCGTGACATGTTTGAAACGGCCAAGAAACACGCTCCCTGCATTATCTTCATTGATGAGATTGACGCCGTCGGGCGTCACCGTGGCGCGGGTCTTGGCGGTGGTCATGACGAGCGCGAGCAGACGCTCAACCAGTTGCTGGTCGAGATGGACGGTTTCGAGGGGAATGAAGGGATTATCCTGATCGCCGCGACCAACCGTCCGGACGTGCTGGATCCGGCATTGCTGCGACCGGGTCGGTTCGACCGTCAAGTGGTCGTCCCCCTGCCTGACCTGAAAGGCCGCGAGCAGATCCTGAAGGTCCACATGCGCAAGGTGCCGGTTGATGACAACGTGTTGCCGCGTGTCATTGCCCGCGGCACGCCGGGCTTTTCGGGCGCCGACCTGGCCAACCTGGTTAATGAGGCGGCCCTGTTTGCCGCACGCCAGGATAGCAAGACGGTCCGTCAGAGTCATTTTGAGCAGGCCAAGGACAAGATCATGATGGGCGCCGAGCGCAAATCCATGGCCATGTCCGAGGATGAAAAGAAACTGACGGCTTATCACGAGGCTGGACACGCCATCGTGGGTCGCCTGGTGCCGGATCATGACCCGGTTTACAAGGTCACGATCATTCCACGCGGTCGCGCCCTGGGCGTGACCATGTTTCTGCCGGAGGCCGACAAGTACTCCATGACCCGTCAGCAACTGACCTCGCAATTGGCCAGTCTGTTTGGCGGTCGGGTGGCCGAAGAGCTGGTTTTTGGCAAGGACAAGGTCACGACCGGCGCCTCGAATGATATCGAGCGAGCTTCGGCCATTGCCCGCAGCATGGTGTCGAAATGGGGCCTGTCGGAATCCATGGGTCCGCTGTCTTACGATGAGAACGAAGACGAAGTGTTCCTCGGTCGCCAGGTCACCCAGCACAAGCACATTTCGGATGAAACGCACCGCCAGTTGGACAAGGAAGTGCGGCGCATCATTGATTCTGCGTATGAGACTGCCAAGAACCTGCTGGAGGAAAACCGCGACAAGCTCGAGCTGATGACCGAAGCGCTGATGCGCTACGAGACCATCGACGCGGCCCAGATCGACCAGATCATGCGCGGCGAAGACCCGGACCCACCCGAGGGCTGGAATGATGACATTCAGCCACCGACCCCGGATGCCGATGATGACGCCGGGGGCAAAGAGCCCTCCGGTCAACCGGCTCCGGGCTGACGGCGGCAGGGCAATGCGAATTCGCCAGATGATCGCGCCTTCGTGGCGCGATCTTTTTTTGTGACCAGCGTCTCTGTCGCCAACCTTGTGCGGCGGATCCAGGCCGCGCATTCTGAAAGCCGGCCGCTGGTCATGGGCATCATCAATGTCACCCCTGATTCATTCTCCGACGGCGGCCGCTTCACCCAAGTCGACCAGGCCATCGCTCACGGCCTGCGCCTGGTTGAGGAGGGCGCCGATATCCTCGATGTTGGCGGCGAATCCACCCGGCCCGGTGCAGAGGCGGTTGGCGTTCAGGAGGAACTGGATCGCGTCTTGCCGGTGATCGAAGGGCTGGCCGCGCGCACCGATGTATCCATCTCAATCGATACCAGCAAGCCTGCCGTGATGCGCGCGGCGGTTGATGCTGGCGCCCGAATGGTCAATGACGTCAACGGCCTGCGCAGCCCCGATGCGCTGGCGGCGGTCAGTGCTTTGCGGGTGCCGGTTTGCCTGATGCACATGCAGGGCGAGCCGCGCACCATGCAGAAGGCGCCAGATTATGTCGACGTGGTGACGGATGTGCGTGATTTTCTCGCCGACCGCATCGAGGCCTGCCTGGCCGCCGGGATTGATCGTGATTGCATTTCGATTGATCCGGGCTTTGGTTTTGGCAAGACCCTGGATCACAATCTTGAACTATTGCGACAGTTGGGCGCAATTTGTGCTCTGGGCGCGCCCGTGCTGGTTGGTATTTCGCGCAAATCCATGCTCGGGGCCATCACCGGTCGGGGCCGGGCCGATCAGCGCGTGGCCGCTTCGGTCGCGGCGGCGGTGCTGGCGGCTGAGCGCG
>JBGTEC010000273.1:0-10504 GCA_041747995.1 Wenzhouxiangella sp. | reverse complement strand
CATCAGGACGCAAGCGCCATCCATCGGGTAGTAGGTCAGCCGCATCCGGTACTGGCCGCGGTAAATGAATCCCCACACCTCCAACACCTTGAACTGTTCGGCTTCATTGGCCGGGTTGGCAATCGGCATCAATTCTTCGACGGACGAGTCGATTTCGATTCGCTCATCGTCACCAAAGTGGAAAACAAGCAGTTTCCGGGCTTGATCAATGGCGTCAGCGTCTGAACATTGGGGGCTTGACGCACTGGCGATGCCACTGGCTGCAAGAAAAATGGCGATTGCTACTGCACTACGAATCATATTGGAAGTTCCTGGTGGGATAAAGCCGATACCGGTTACTCGCCGCGGATCGGGCAGGCCGGATCAGCTTCGAGTCTCTGTGACCACGATGATACGCTTGATTGAATACCGATCAGCCAATCCGTTCCGGATCTACCCTTTTGAATCCCCGAATTTCGCTCTAACCGAATCCTGAGAGTCAGCAGGGACGACGCACCCGGTCGCAATCGAATGGATCACGACCCGGTTGCTCGCCACCCGTTATACTGCTCGCGCGTTTGTCCCCGAGAGCAGCCATGACCGAGCCGCGTGAGCCGGCCAATATTCTGGTCGCTGAAGTCGACGGGGTCGCCCAGCCCAAAATCATCGACTTCGGCGTGGGCACGGCAATTGGCCCATCGGCGCACCCGGGGTTGCTGACGCCGGCCGGCACGCCGGAGTACATGAGTCCTGAGCAGGGCAACGACCAGGCTGCCCGGCCCGATTCTCGCAGCGATGTCTATTCTCTTGGCCGCGTGCTCTATGAATTGGTCAGTGAACAATTGCCGCGCACCGACGGCTCGCATTTTCGCAGCCGCGACCAAAACAACAAGACGCCGCATTCGACTCTGCAAATAGCCGGCCTGGAAGCACCCATCCAACGACGCATACTCGCTGAACGCGGACGCCTTTGGGGCCAATGGCTACTGACCGAACTCGAGGAACCCCATCGCGAAATTTACGTGCCCTTGCATAACCTGGGCCGGATCTACCGCGCTCTCGACCGCGGCGAGGATGCCGTACCCCTGATGCAACGGGCACTGGCCGGTCGGATCGAGCTGTATGGTGAAGACAGCCTGATCGCACTCGAGTCACACAGCGACCTGGCTGGCCTTTACCGCGGCCTGGGTCGATACGACGAGGCGGTCGAAATGTACGAGGTCATCGTGGACGTCTACAAGCGGGTCGCCGGCCTGCGACATGGCTCGACCCTCATTGGCATGAACAACCTCGCCCGCACATACGATGACACGGGCCAGCATGAAGATAGCGTGGACTTGCTCAATTACGTGGTGGAACATGCCGACGAGGCATTTGGCGACAATAACTGGCACGGCGCGGCATTTCAGATCAACCTGGCCTCCTCGTTGATCGCGCTGGGCCAACCATCCCTCGCGCTGGAGTGGTCGCAGCGCGCGCGCCCCCTGATCGAGAAAACCTTCCCGCCGGAACATAACCGTATTAGAGCACTCGATGAACATGAGCAACGCGCCCGAACCATGATCCAAGCACACACCAACACTCTTCAGACGGTACCCTGAAACCCGCCTTCCCTTGACCACCGACCACCGACCACCGACCTCAGACCTCCGCCGACCTCAGACCTCAGGAACCACCTCCATAAAATAACCGGTCAACGCTGCGACCTTGCCACCGGCAAGATGGTACATATCGCAAAACGCATAGGTCTTGCGATCACCGTCTTTTTCGGTCATTTCCATCCGACCGTTGACCGCGGCACGGTCGCCCTCAACAAGGATATTGTCGATTTCCAGGGTGATATCGGTCGCGTGCCCTGTCATTTCGTTCAGAAACCCTTCGAGCTCCGGCTTGCCAACGACCGTCTTGCCATTGCCCATAGAAAAACGAATGCCGTCCGTCACCGCGGCAAGTATCGCCGCGATATCCTCGTCTGCCCAGTACTGGTTGAACTCGCGTAAAAAAGCCTTGATGTCACTCATCGTTGTCAATCTCCTGTTGTCTGACCATGCCAGGGCCCGCGTGCAGAGAGGGATATACGCGGGCAATTACCGTAGGAGCGGCCCTCTGGCCGCGAACATCGGCGGGATGTTAGATGATCCATCGCGCCCGTGTAACCTATTTCCGCTTGCGGTAAAGTGGCGTTCTTTTCTCGAGGCGTGCGCGCATGGCCTCTCTTTGATTTGACCCCAACAACAGGCCGAGTTGCAGGCGACGTTCACGACGCAGGGCGCGACGCTCGGTCCCGTGCCGGGTATCCCGGAAAAGCCGCTTGGCCGCCGCAACCGCATCAGGCGAGCGGCTGGCGATAGAGGATGCAAAAGCCAGTGCCGCTTCCATTGGCTGGTCGTCAACCCGGCTGATCAAATTCATCTCCAGCGCCTCTTCCGCACCAAATTTGCGGCCGGTCATGGTCAATTCCATTGCCACATCGAACGCCACCAGTTCGCGCAATGTCACCGAGGCGCCCATGTCCGGAATCAGGCCCCATTCGATTTCCATAATGGAAAACTGGCAGTCAGGTGAGCTGAAGCGAAAATCACAGCCAAGCGCGATCTGCATGCCTCCGCCAAAACAATAGCCATGGGTCACGGCGATGACGGGCATCGGCAGGTCCCGCCATGCCAGGCAGACGCGTTGAAACAGGTTGTCCTTTCTCAGCCAGGGAAAAAAAGCAGTCAGAATCCGCCCCGGCCGGCGGGTCACACTGGCAAAATCCAGCCCGGCGCAGAAGGCCTTGCCTTCACCGCGCAGGATGACTGCGCGAACATCGGGCTGGCGACGAACCCGTCCAGCGGCCTCCACCAATGCACGCATCATGTCGAGATCAAGACCATTGTATTTGGCGGGGCGACTCAGCCCGACAACCGCCACCGACACGCCAGAGTCTGATTGAAACTCGATCGAGACCCGGTCCCTGATACGAATCATTTTTCTACGCTCTGGCTGGAATGACACTCAGGCAAAAAAGGCGAGCAGACCGATACCCAGCACGAGCATCGTGAGTACAAGCACACTGAGGACCAGGCTGAGGTAGCCAAGAATCAACCCGGCCAGGGCCACCCCATCACCTTGTTGGGCGCCATGAGACTGCTGAATCTGGCCACGGGCGATATGGCCGGTAACGATGGCCACGATGCTGCCGATGATCGGCAGGAATGTCCATGCCAGGATACCGAAGACAAGACTGACAATCGCAAGCGCATTGGTCTCGGTTGAAGTTTGAGCAGTCATGCTGATTCCTGATCAAAAAAAGCGAGGTTAGCAGAACCCGGGGCGCGATGCGTGCCAGGCGCTTCGACCTGGCAGGCACCTGTTGGGTTCATGCTTCGGCGCAATGATTGCGGATGCACTTCTCGAGCCGGTTGCGGTTGCTGACCTGCATTTTCTGAAGCAGTGCGCATTCGATGGCGTGAATGCCGTAGCGCTGGCTGATTTCCTGTTGCAGTCGGATGAACAGGTGAGCCGTGCACTCGGCGTCGGCAAGGGCGCGGTGGTAGCTGGCGGCTGCTGGCAATCCGAGGGCTGTGACCAGGGTCGTCAGCTTGTGATTGGGTGTATCGGGAAACAATAGTCGAGCAAGTAGCAGCGAGCAGATGAAAGTGCCTCCAGGCGATGCCTGGTCCCAGAACTTTCTGTCGAAGGACGCATTGTGCGCCACGATGGGGCAGCCGTTGGCGAACTCGACTGCATTGGCCATCACATGCCGAACGGGCGGGGCCTGGCGCACCATTTCATCGGTGATGCCGGTCATGGCCTGAATGAAGTACGGGATCGGCATCTCCGGATTCATCAGGCTCTGGTAACGATCAATGATCCGGTTGCCACGGACCAGCACCACAGCGATTTCGGTAGGTCGGGCGCCGTGGGCCGGCGACAGGCCAGTGGTTTCGAAATCGATGACCGCGTAAGTGCTCAAGGACTCAGAGTTCAGGATGCTCTTCCAGCAGGCTGCGGACCTGGCCTTCCAGGCCGGTAAGGCCATGAGCCCGGCCAAGCTCCAGCGCCTGTTCAGTATCGAAGCCTTTATGCCAGGCCGCATGCAACGCATAGAGTGCGCCGACCCGGTTACCACTGGCGCAATGCAGCACGGCTGGCTGATCTCCGATGTCCTGCAAGATACGATCAAATTCGGCCAAGGCTTCACGATTCAGATCGCCGGCCCGGGCAATCGGCAGGCGGTGGTAAGTCATGCCAAGTGCTTCAACCAGGGCCGCTTCGTCCCAGCCGTCGAATTCCTCGGTGCCGCGGGCATTGAATACGTGCTCGAACCCCGCCTCACGCGCGGCAACCAGTTGATGCGGCTCGGGCTGGCCACCGATCAGTCGGCCCCGGCTCGGGCTGCAGAAAACCATTGATGACAGCATCGTCGACCGCGACCGCGAACGATAACGTGGCGAGGATCAGCAACAGCGCTGCGGTCAGGTTGTTGGCATGGGTCATGGCGCGAGCCCCTAAGATTGTAAAATGAGGCTCAATGATAGCGGCTGTTTGCGCTCAGCCGGGTAATAGAGGGATTCTCGACGTCCCATGGCCCTCACAAGGCGCAGAGAAACCTGCTGTAAAATGAGGGCAACGTAAAGTACAGTATCCACCTGGCCGTGTCGAGCGGCCTCTTTTTTTGGATGAGGAACTTATTGGATGAACCTGAACCGACCTTTCACTACCTCCCGCCTTGATGTGATTCGCATTCTGCACCAGGCTCTGGGCGCTGTCGTGCTTGCCGCTATTTCGGCCGCCAGCCTGGCCCAGGCACCGATCGTTCAGCCCGGTGCACCTGGCGAGCCAAGTCGTCAGATCAGCGCCGAGGATGCCATTGCCCTGGCCGGAATTCGGTATTCAGCGGCCGATGTCCGGTTCATGCAGGACATGATTCCTCATCATCAGCAAGCGTTGGATATGTCGGCGCTGGTTTCCGACCGGACCAGTCGTAATGAAATGATCGAGTTGGCACGGCGCATCGAGACGACGCAGAAAGACGAGATTGCTTTCATGCGCAACTGGCTGGAGCAGCGAGGCGAATCGCTGCCGGACCCTGCTGCCCATCTGGGTCACCACGCCGAGCACTCTGTTCACACCATGGAGGGCATGGCGTCGCCAGAGCAGATGGCCGAGCTTGAAGCCTCAAGCGGCGAAGCATTCGATACCTTGTTTCTACAACTTATGATCAAGCATCACGAAGGCGCGTTGCTTATGGTGGAGGCTTTGCTGGAACAGCCTGGCTCAGCCCAGGAACCGGCATTTTTCGAATTCACTACCGAGGTCACCAACGACCAGGAAGCGGAAATCAAGCGCATGAGCAAAATGGCGGTGGGCTTTTCGCCTGACCCGCGGGCAGGACTTTCAGCCGGATTTCGCGACGCCGGGGAAGCTTTTCTGAACATGGAACTGCTCGCCTCGCTGCCCAAGCCAGCTGGCTTCTACGATCCAGAGAATCCGGCCGGGCTGCCGGCCAGTCGCCTGCGTGACCTGCAACCCGCCGACAATGACGGCGATGAGGGTGACTTGGACGCTGACGCAGCCGGCAGGGAAGATGAAGGCGAGCAATCACGCCCTGCCTTGCTGGATTTTGCCAATACCGACATGGCGTTTTTCGAAAACGTCCTGGTCGTCGGCAGCTACCACGGTTTCAATCTTTACGACATCAGCAACGACGGCATTCCTAAGTTGGCCAGCTCGGTGGTTTGCCCGGGTGGGCAAGGCGACGTATCGGTGGTGGGTGACCTGCTGATCGTGTCGGTCGAGCAAAATCGCGGCCGGCTCGATTGCGGGCTGAAGGGTGTCGCCGGGGAGGTCAGCGAGGAACGCTTTCGCGGCCTGCGCATTTTCGATATCAGTGACATCACCATGCCGGTTCATGTCGGCGCGGTCCAAACCTGCCGTGGATCACATACCCACACCGTGGTCGCTGGCCCCGGCGAGGATGGGCGCCTGATCGTCTACAACTCCGGCACCGCGCCGGTTCGTGGCGAGGAAGAACTTGAAGGCTGTCTCGACGAATCGCCCTGGCGCGATGAGCGCACCGCCCTGTTTCGCATCGACGTGATTGAAATTCCGGTGGATCGCCCGTCCGAGGCGCGCATCATCCACAGCCCGGCTGTCTTCGCCGACCCTGAAACCGGCATCCTGGCTGGCCTGTGGGAGCGCGGCGATCATGGCCCGGATACCCAGACCACCTCTGAGACCAACCACTGTCACGACATCACGGTCTTCCCGGACCTGGGCATTGCCGCCGGCGCCTGTTCCGGCAACGGCATTCTTTTCGACATCTCCGACCCGATCAACCCCACGCGAATCGACGAAGTGATCGATACCGGCTTCGCCTACTGGCATTCGGCTACTTTCAACAACACGGGCGACAAGGTAATCTTCACCGACGAATGGGGCGGTGGCACGCGGGCGCGCTGCCGCGCGGCCGACCCTATGACCTGGGGCGCGAACGCCATCTATGACATCGTCGACAACAAGCTCGTTTTTCGCAGCCACTTCAAGATGCCCGCACCACAGACCGAGCAGGAAAACTGCGTCGCCCACAATGGATCGCTGGTGCCCGTACCAGGGCGCGACATGATGGTCCAGGCCTGGTACCAGGGTGGAATTTCAGTATTCGACTTCACCGACTCAGCCAACCCGGTCGAGATTGCCTATTTCGACCGCGGCCCGATCGATGAAGAAGAACTGATCACCGGTGGCTTCTGGTCGAGCTACTGGTACCGCGGCCTGGTGTACGGCTCCGAAATCGTGCGCGGACTCGATGTGCTGTCTCTGACACCGAGCGAGCACCTGAGCGAAAGCGAACTGGCTGCCGCGCTGCTGGCCGACAAGGGTTCGGCGTTCAACCCGCAACAGCAATTTCAGGTCGCCTGGCCGGCAGAGCCCGTCGTCGCCCGCGCCTACAGAGACCAGCTTCTGAGAACCGGGCGGCTTTCCAGCGATCAGGCAACCGATCTGAACGAACTGCTGGAACAGGCCGAGCTGCACTTGCATGAAGGTCGCACCGATCCTGGCCTGGCCACCCGATTACAGGCCCTGACTGTGGAATTGACCACAGCGGCACGAGACGTGGAAGGCCGAAATCGCCAGCGCCTGCTGGCCCTGTCCGAAACCCTGACGGGGATTGGCTCGATGCTTCGTTAATGGCGGTTGGCTGGTTGGCTGGTTAGGGGCAGTTGGCTGGTTTAGGCCTGTCATCCCGGGCTTGACCCGGGATCCCCAAGCCAATCGGCACCCCCAAGCCCAGATCCCGGCTCTCCGCTTCGCTACGGCCGGGATGACAATCATCTGGTTAGCTGGTTAGCTGGTTGGCTGGTTGACTGGTTGACTGGTTCGGCTCCCGGCTCCCGGCTCCCGGCTCCCGTCTTCCGGCGCACCGACCTCCGACCACTTATTCACCTTCAAATCGGTCGCGAAAGAGCAATTCCGGGTCTTCGGCCATGATGTGTGGCTGGAGGACGAACAGTCCCCCGGGTTCGCCGGCCGAACCAATAGAGCTGACGATGACGATGCCACTGTCGAAAAAGGGGTAATTACTCCAGGCACCGCTGAATTCGAGACCTTCATCGTCGTGTTGAATCCCTGCATCAGCCTGCAAGCTTACACTGTGCGCATCGTGGTCCGGAAAGACATCAAAGTAGGCGACTTCAACGAGTTCAGCGGTGGCGATGTTGGTCAGGTCGAGGATGCGCAGACCGGCAGTGTAGTTGGCCTGGTAGACATGGTTGCCGCGGACGTAAAGGTTGTGGTCGATTGCTTCTTCCGTTGAAAAGAAATGACCAATCACCACCGGGGCTTCCAGAGTGCCGACATCCCAGATGATAGCGCGGCTGTTGTGTCCAAAATCTCTTTCGTCGAGTTCGTCACCAAAAAGGAAATAGCGGTGATCTTCCGTCAACCAGCCTTGGTGTGCGAATCCAGAGCCCGCATAGCCTTGGCGGCTCAGCATTTGAGGCGACGACTTGTCCGTGACGTCGACGATGGTCAGAGTGTTGTCGGGTGAATTGGTATTTGGGTTGGAATTGAAGCAGATCTCCCGCCCCTGATAAGTGGTATCGGGGCCACGGTAGATCACGCATTGCGTATCGTGCGTATAGCCGTCATCCGGGAAGCAGCCGGCAACCTGCGGATTGGTCGGCTCGGCCAGGTCAAGCATGTATAGCCCACCACCGCAGGCGTTTGCTCCAACCACATAGGCAAAACCGGATTCCTCGTTGATGGCAATGTTGTGGGCCGTGCTGAACGTGTCCAGATGAGCCGTGCTCTGGAATTCCACCGGCGGGCTGGTGACCGCTCTTAGCTGATTCAGGTCGAACACCTGCAGCCCGTGGCCCGCCGCTTCGCTGACGATGTAGGCATGGTTGACGTGGACCTTGAGATCACGCCAGGTGGAATTGCCAGTATGTGTCGGAAGATGGCCGATGAAGACAGGTATCGCGGGGTTGCTCAAGTCGACAAAGGAGGTCCCATTATTGCACCCCATCAGCGCATATTCGGTGCCCGTCACCGGGTCTGTCCATCCCCAAAGATCGTTCCCGCGATTGGCGCAGCCCATGTCATCCAGTGGGACATAGGCGAGCAAGTCGACTGACATGCAATGAAATTCTCCAGCATGACCGTCATCGCAGGGAAGTGCTGACAGGCGGGCCCAGACCGAAGACGTTTGCGGCTCGACTGCTGGGTCATAACCTGGTGGGATTGCCATCAGCGAAGACGCCATCAGCAGAAAAATAATAGCCGAAAATCCGCGCATGGCCTCTCATGCCTCAATGAAAATTGTCGGCGATGCTGGCAAACCTAGCATCCAGCTAACACAAAGCCAACGGACTAACCCCCAGCCAATGACAGCGATTATTGCCTCCGCACCAGGACGCTTCAGTCCGCTAGCGCACACAGTTTAAGCAGCGACTCAAAGCGATTCTACTGCCAGAACGCTAATTGATAGCGGTCTGGCTTAGGATAAATCGGCGTTCGGTCATGAAAACGTCATCGAATTGGGTATAGTGCAAAATTAAAGAATGAGGGAGCCATGATGGAATGGGTTATTACTTTGGTTGCCCTGGCCGTGTTGGTTTGGGTGATCCTGATCTACAACCGTCTGGTCAAAAAACGCAACCGGGTGGCGACAGCCTGGAGTGATATTGACGTCCAGCTCACCCGCCGTCATGACCTGGTCCCGAACCTGGTTGAAGTCGTCGGCGCCTATACCACCCATGAGCGGGAAACGCTGGAAGAAGTAACCCGCCTGCGCTCGCAAGCGGTCACCACAAACAGCCCGGCTCAATTGGGTCAGATCGAAAATGAACTTGAGAAGCTTTTGGGCCGGCTGATGGTGCTCAAGGAGAACTATCCGGAGCTCAAGGCCAGCGACAATTTCGCCCAGCTCAGCGACAAGCTGGTCGAGGTGGAGGATCACCTCCAGTATGCCCGACGCTTCTACAACGGCGCCGTGCGCGATTTGAATACCCGCGTCGCCCAGTTCCCGGATGTAATCATCGCCCGCGTTTTTCAATTCAACGAGGCGGAGTTCTATGCCGCCGATGCCTCTGAACGGGCTGCGCCCCAGGTTGGAACGCTCTCATGAACACTGTTGACAAGTTCTACCGCCGCTGTTTCCGTCGATTCGCATTTGGGCTGATCCTGATTGTCGCGTGTTGTTCAGGGGCCATGGCCCAGGAACGAATCCTGAATTATCACAGCGACATCCAGATTCAAGCCGACGCCTCAGTAGAGGTCACCGAGCACATTACCGTGCGCTCTGAGCAGCGCAATATCCGCCGCGGCATTTACCGGGATTTTCCAACGCGCTACCGTGATCGCTTCAACAACCGGGTAGTCGTCGACTTTGAAGTGCTCGATGTCCTGCGTGATGGTCAGCCCGAACCCTGGTTCACCGAACGGTTATCCAATGGCGTAAGGGTCAACACCGGCGACGACAGCTTCCTGCCAGGGAGTGGTGAGTACACTTTCAGCATTCGCTACCGCACCACCCGTCAGCTTGGATTCTTCGACCAACATGACGAACTGTACTGGAACGTCACCGGCCTCGGCTGGGACTTCCCGATTGACCAGGCCAGTGCTGAGATCCATCTACCTGAGGCGGTGGATCCAGCCCTGATCAGGCTTGATTCCTATACCGGCCCGGAAGGCGCGACCGGTACGACGGCCATCGCAACGGTGACCGGACCCGGCGTGGCTCGCTTTGAAACGTCGCGGGCATTGCCACGGGGCCACGGCATGACGATCGCCGTCGGCTTCCCGAAGGGCATCGTGGAGGCACCGTCCGGTGCGCAGCGCTTCGGCTGGTTGTTGTACGACAATCGCGGCGTCCTGCTCCTGCTGTTGGGGCTGGTCGCTGTGCTGGTGTTCTACATCAAATCCTGGCTGGCCAAGGGCCGCGGGCCGGAAGCTGGCATCATCATCACCCGTTACGACCCGCCAGAAGGCTACTCCCCGGCCGGGCTGCGGTATGTCATGCGCAAGAACTATGACA
>JBGTEC010000272.1:0-5180 GCA_041747995.1 Wenzhouxiangella sp. | reverse complement strand
AGCCTACCTGGAGCGCAATCTGGCTGCCATGATCTGGCTGACGCGCATCAAGGATCGCGACGACTATACGGCTCAGCATTCGATCAATTGCGCCATTCTGGCATTGGGTCTGGCCCATGCGCTGGAGTGGCCCAACGAGCGGGTCGAGCGCGCCGGTCTCGCGGCCTTGTTGCATGACCTGGGTAATGTCAACCTCGATCTTGCGATACTGAACAAGCCGGATCGACTCTCGGCGAACGAGTACAAGCACATCAAGACGCACACGACGATCGGCTATGAACTGCTGATTGATGAGCCTGACGTTCACCCGGAGATCGCTCTGGCCGCCCTCGAGCATCACGAACGGCCCGATGGCCTGGGTTACCCGCACGGCAAGAAGGCAGCCGAGCTGAACCCGATCTCGCTGCTGGTTTCCGTGGTCGATGTCTACGATGCGGTCACATCACAACGAGTCTATCGCCCGGCGCGCTCACACCATGACGCCCTGGGAATTCTGTGGCGCGGTCGCGGGCGAAAATTTGATCGCAACATGGTTGAGACGTTCATTCACTTCATGGGTTGGGTTGCGCCGGGCACTCTGGTGAAGCTTTCAAACGGCGAGTTGGCGGTGGTCGAAGAAACCAATATTGTTCATGGGTTCTTTCCGATCGTTCGCATGCTCATACCGGCGGCCTTGGGTTACAGGGCTGGCGAACGTGTCGATTTGGCCGAGCTCAAGGATGCCGAGGGCAAGGCGAAGCTGCGGATCGACGAGGTGTTGCCCGACGGTGCCCAGGGGATTCAGGTCAAGTCGCTTCTGGTCTCGTCGCTGGAGGGATAAGCCGAATGTATCCGCACCGAAGTTGCAACAGGCTGATCAGCAGTGCCGGAAGGGCGCTTCAATGAGACAGCTCGAGCGCTTCCGTAAACTGCTGGGCATGAAAGAACCCGGTGACCGGCGCGCTGCTGATCGACTCGAGGCCCGGAAAGGGCTGAAGGTGCTGATCATCGACGACTCTCGCACAGTGGTTGCGGCGCTGAGTCATATGTTGCGCCAGAGCGGTTATGAGCCTCTCGGCGCGGGAGACGGCATGAGCGGGTTGAAGTTGGCGATACAGGAGATGCCTGACCTGATTTTTCTAGATATTGTCCTGCCTGGACTCAACGGTTTTGCGACCTTGAGGCGTCTGCGCAAGGATGATCGAATTGCCGGCATTCCGGTGATCATGATCAGTGGTAACCCGCAGGCCGCCGAGCAGTTCTATCTTGAACGAATCGGCGCCGACGATTTCATGAAGAAGCCATTCGGTCGCGCCGAAGTTTTCAGCCGCATTCACAAACTGGTCAGCCAGGGTCTGTTGCCGGCGAGGTCCGACGACGATGTCACCGAATCCGACACGGATGCAATGCTGGACGTCGAGGATGAGCGGATCAGTGATGATATGCCCGATCCCGTAGAGGCGGCGGGCCCGACCAAGGGCTGACCAGGCAAGCGCCTGATGCTGGCTTTTGAGCACGAGCCACGGAGAGAGAGCATGGACAGAGAGCAGCTTCTGAAGCGGCGTGACGACTTGCGCAAGCGCATTGAAGCCATTCACCGTGACGCTTTACCGACTTTGCCCGGATCGGTATTCCGCTCCAGATCATGGTCCTGTTCGCCACCTTGCTGGTCGTGCCCTGGCTGTTCCCGCTTGTATCCAGTTGAATTGTAAGGACGTACGCCTTACAAGCTACGCCGCCTCTGTGTTCTCGGAGTGGTTTCGACGTCGGTTCCCAGTTCGACCGTCTGGAATTCGCCGTCGTGCCAGAAATCGACTTTTGCCTTCTCGCCCATCTCGGTGTCATTGATCAGTTCAAGAAAGGTCAGCGGGGTGGCCGGGATCTTGTCGTTTACTTTCACGATCAGAGCGCCAGGTTGCAGCCCGGCCATGGCCGCCATGCCGCGGACGGAGCTGATCAGTACGCCAGGCTCGTCCGGCAACTGCAATGCCTGGCGAAGGTCCGATGTGACGCTCATAACGGTGATCCCCAGGGCGGTGACAATATCTTCATCGCCCAGCCCTTCGAAGGGAATGTCTTCGCCGGCTTCCAGGACCGCGGGGGCGACCAGTATGCTTGCGCCGCTGCGCACCGCCATGGCCAGGGCATCACTGGGGCGACTGTCGATTCGAAGCGTGGAGCCATCGGCGAGTGATACCTCCAGCGCCCCGTGGTAGGTGCCATTGGACAGCTCGTCCACAACCACGCGCTCAAGGGTTCCGCCCATGGCCTCCATGAGATCGACCAGCAGGTCATGGGTCATCGGGCGATGAGATTCGATGCCGCGCTGGGCCATCATGATGGCACGCGCTTCGTTGGGCCCGATGAAAATCGGCACGACACTGCCAGAGTCGGGTTCACGAAGCAATACCACTGGCGTGCCAATCATTGGCACCACGCCGATCGAAGCCAGTTCCACGGGAACCAGTTCGTCGGCATTGACGGCCAGCTCACGGGCCATGATCGAGTCCACTGGAACATAGATCAGCAGGCAAAGCAGAAAACGGATGAGGATGGTTTGCATGACAGATCCGGGCCAGGTGAGAGGTTATGAATCAGACTACAGATTCCTTTTGAAGTTTGCCGACATTTCCGTCAAGCTGATACATTGCCGAGAATTCACTTGAGGGAAGGAAAATGATGGTCGGCATAACGTTGCTGGTTTATCTCGTTGTCTTGCTGGGCATCGGCGTGTGGGCGCAGCGTCGGATCGGTACGACGGAGGATTTTCAGCTGGCCGGTCGGCGAATGGGGCCGATTGTTGCCGCCCTCAGTGCATCGGCCAGTTCGTCCTCGGCATGGACGCTGCTTGGCATGAGTGGCGCAGCCTATGCCTGGGGTCTGCAGGCCGCCTGGCTGGTGCCTGCCGTGGTGTTTGGGTTCTTTATCAACTGGGTGTTCATCGCTCCGCGTCTGCAGCCGGCCAGTCACCGCAACCAGGCCCTGACACTGGTCGAATTTCTGGGCGCAGGCGCCGGACCTGAGGGACAGCGCCGGTTGAGTATTGCCGGGGCGCTCATCATTCTTTTCTGTTTTACCTTGTACATCGCCTCGCAATTCCAGGCCGCCGGCACGGCGATCAGTACCGCCTTGCCGGTCGGGTCTGGCCTGGCCATGGCTGTTGGTGCGATCATCGTCATTGCGTATGTCTTTCTTGGGGGTTTCTGGGCCGCCAGTGTCACCGATGCATTGCAGGGGTTGATGATGCTGGCCGTGGCCCTGGTTTTGCCGGTGGTGGCGCTGATCGCGGTCGGCGGGCCGGTGGCGCTGTGGCAGGGGATGATTGCGCTCGAGGAGCCCGCTCTTTTGCGCCTGGTCGACCAGCCGGGCCTGCTGATGTCCATGGTCTTCGTGGCTGGCCTGTTCGGCATCGGGCTTGGTTATCCCGGCCAGCCCCATGTGGTCAACCGCTTCATGGCCCTGAAATCAGCCGGGCAGATCCGTTTCGCACGCAACGTGGCACTCGGCTGGGCGGCGCTGATCTATGTAGGCATGGTGGTGCTGGGCTGGTCGGGCAGGGTGTTGCTGCCCGAGTTGGTCAACGCCGAGTCGGTACTGCTGCAGTTATCGGTCGACCTGTTGCCGGCGGTTGTCGGCGGGGTCATTACCGGAGGTGTGCTGGCGGCAATCATGTCGACCACAGACAGCCAATTGCTTGTCGCCGGTAGCGCCGTGAGCCACGATCTGCGGCGTGGCCGCCTTTCCTTGAGCATGGATCGGCTGGTGATCATCATTCTTGGCCTGGTGGCCTTGCTCCTGGCGCTGATGTTTCCAGCCACGATCTTCGACCGGGTGCTGTTTGCCTGGCAGGTCCTTGGTAATGCGTTTGGCCCGCTGTTGATCATCCTGTTGTTCATCGGCCCGGTCGCCGGTGGCCACCGACTGGGGGCCATGCTTACCGGCGCCTTGCTCACCATTGCCATCAGCTTCTTTCCGGACGCGCCGGGAAATGCGGCAGAACGCCTTGTTCCGTTCTTCATCGCCCTGGCCATTGCCTGGCATGGGGCCTCAAAACGAGCGAGGTAACAGGAAAAAGCCCCGGCTCGCCGGGGCTTTTTTCTTTACTCCGAATCCTGCCCGGGGCGTTTGCGGCGGCTTCGGTTGGCTGATGGTCTGCGATTGTTATCGGACGTTTGATTGTCATCAGGAGTTTGTTCCGGCTCGTCTTCCTCGGCTGCCGGCGACAGCTTGTCCGCGGCTTTCGACTTGCCGGAGTCGGCCACCAGGCCGCTGAGGTCGGACAGGTCGCCAAGGCCGACTTCATTGAGCAGGGAATCAACCAGCGGTCGCTGGGCGCGGTAGCGCAGCGCCTGGTCGACGACCGAGCGGGCGAGACTGCCGTCGTTGTTGGCGTTGCCCCCGGCACCGTCTCCGCTGCCTCCGCCAGAGCCATTCTGCCCCATGCCGCGAACATCGATGATCTTGATCCCATCGATGCGCTCCATTGGCTTGACTGACTGCTCGATGATGTCGGGCAGGTTTCTGATCATCTCGAGACGAATCTCCAGCGCGATCTGATCCGGACTCAGTGCGTTGCGCGCCTCGTTGATGGCGCGCCGACCTTCGGCAACAACCCGGTAGCGCTCTTCGTCGGCCTGGGCGCGGATGCGTACGGCATCAGCCTCACCGGTTGCCGCCACGCGCTGGGCTTCGGCCCGATCTTCGGATGCGCGCTTTTCCGCTTCAGCGGCAATGGTAATTGCGATTGCGTCGCGTTCGGCATCCTCGCGCGCCTGGACCAGGCGAACCTGCTTGGAACGCTCGGCCGAAGCGGTTTCGCGCACGGTCTTGACTTCTTCCTCGGCGGCGACCGCCTTGGCCCGGGCCAGATCGGCCTCGCCGCGGGCGGCGGATTCTTCGCGGGACTTCTCGGAAATGGCAATTTCCCGCGCCTGTTCGGCGATGCGAACTGCGCGCTGACGCTCAATCTCGCGCTCTTCGATCTGGCGCTGCTTCTGAATTTCGGCTTCGCGAATGGATCGATCCGCCTCGATGGTGGCCTCTTCGGCCTCACGGCGCCGTTCGGCCTGCTGACGAGCGGTCATCGACTGGGTCTCGGCTTCGCGAACCTTGACTTCCTGGTCGCGCATCAGGCGGGCATACTCCTGGTCGCGATCAATCTGTAGCGACTGCTGTTCGGTTTCCAGATCCTTCATTTCGAT
>JBGTEC010000271.1:0-6072 GCA_041747995.1 Wenzhouxiangella sp. | reverse complement strand
TGTTGCGGACCTACTCGACGAGTTGGGTCTTTATGACAACAATTGGGAATTCATGTCAGCAGTTGCGGTCAGTCCTGACGGGCGACATATCCTGCTCAATGGAGCATACAAAAACCCACCCCACCAGACTCTTGGGCGATTTAGCAGAGCCGTGATTTTGACCTTGTCCGAGAAATAGCACGCGAGGGGTCGATCAGCCGCGCTTCGACGTCAACGCGCTTGCAGAAAAATGTGTAGGAGCGGCCCTCTGGCCGCGAATCGATGATGGAATCGCGACCAGCGGGGTCGCTCCTGCACCCAGGAACCCGGCTTGCGGCTGAACCAATTAACCAGCCAACTAGCGAAGGCACTGACGAGTCCGGCGGCCCAAAGGTGGGCAAGACAACGGGGCCCTACCCATCTCAAAGATTGCAGCTTGAATCCACCTTGGCCATGATCAAACTGTCTTGATAGCTCAGGTAGTCCGCTCGCCCGGACCACGATCCATAGTGAACGGGAGGAAATATCTTCAAGCCGGATTCACTCATGATTTGAATAAAACGTTGCTCATCAAATGCGATGGCCGCCTCAGGATTCTTGTCGTACACGATAGCCGTTGTTTGGTCTTTGGTATGGAAATTCTGACTGCTCATGCCAAGGCTGATCATTCGCCTGGACTCTTCGTTCAACAAGAATGCTGTACAAAGGCAACGGCCACCGGGCTTGAGGACCCGGGCAATCTCCTTCAGGTAATTCCTGACCTCATCTTCAAGCATGTGTGTAAATACGGAGACCAGTACCACACGATCGAAGCAGGAATCGCCAAATGGAAATACGAAATCTTCAGCTCGTACTTTTCCCTTCTTGTTGTAGTTGCCATTGATGACGTCGATGTGCTGAAAGTGAAAATTGCTGAATCTGTTCGAGATATGCCTGCTGCACCAGTCAACGCCTTTCTTGACAATGTCAATACCGTGGTACGCTCCCGCTTCATTGATGTATGGCGTCAATGGCAGTGCCATTCGTCCGACGCCGCTACCTACATCAAGTATGGAATGGCTGGGTTGCAGGCCAGCAAGCTCAATGAAATGCGTCTTGAACTCATTGCCAATCTGATCGAAATCACCTTCACCAACCATCCTTTCCGCATCGGGAGGAAGGTTCGGATTCGGCGCGGCCAGCAGTTGGCCAACACGGCCTGAAATCCTGCTTGTCACCCTGTTCAATTGGAATTTAATCTTGTCAAGCTTCATGGCTTTGGGAACATCAATTCTGTGCTTGGGCTCGAATGAGCGAGGGCTATAAACTCGCTCCAACCTTATCACTTTTCACCGTTCACCTTTCACCTTTCACCTTTCACCTTTTTTATGACGCCGCCAAGGAAGCCTCGCTTGTGGTGAGCAACTCGTCGATGGGTCGTGGTCGACTGATCGCCCAGCCCTGAACCAGGTCGATGCCCATATCGGCCATGACCTGGCGGACCTCGGCGGTTTCGACCATTTCCGCCACCGTGGTTTTTCCCAACAGATGGCCCAGGTCATTGATTTCCGAAAGCACGGCACGCTCCCTTTTGCTGTTCAGGACTGCGATTGAAAAGCTGCCATCGATCTTGAGTACATCGACAGGAAGTTGTTTGAGATAGGCCATGGATGACATGCCGACGCCAAAATCATCCAGTGCGAAGCGGCAGCCGAGTTCGCGCAAATGGCGGATGGTTTCGAGGCCGGTGTCGACATGGGTCATGACCGCTGTTTCGGTAATTTCAAAGCCGATCAGCGTTGGTGGTACCTGGTGGGTGGCGAATTGTTCCAGCACGAAAGGCAGGAAGCGGTCGTCGCCCAGGCTGCGGGAGGAAATGTTGATGTAAATTCTTTCGATCTCAGGCAAGGCGTCGATATGCCTTTCCAGCCACTGCAAGGCGTGACGGATGACCCAGCGATCGATCCGGTCGGCGATAAAATACCTTTCGGCCGCTGGAATGAACTGTCCGGCGGCAACCAGGCTGCCATCCGGCATTTGCATTCTCAGCAGCAATTCGGCGGTCATTGGTTGCCGTTCGCTGACATCGGCCGGCTCGATGGTCTGATAATAAAGCGACAGGCGATCTTCACGGATCGCCTGGGTGACTTCGCGCACCCAGCGCATCTGATCGTGGCGCTGGGCCAGCGCATCGTCATCCGGCTGGTAGAGGTGGACCCGGTTACGCCCCGACTCCTTGGCAGCCAGGCACGCAGCCTCTGCCTGTTTGAGCAGTTCCCCAACTGTGGGGGTGTCGGCGCCGAGAGTGGCAACCCCGACGCTGGCGGTGATATGGACATGCTCGGCATGTCTGCCGAATTCGTGTTTCATGATGGAGATTCGGATACGTTCGGCCATTTCGCGCCCCTCGCTGGCATCAGCGCCGGCAAGCAGAACACAGAATTCGTCGCCACCCATGCGGGCGAGAAAATGATTCTGGCCGACGATTTCGCCGAGGATCTGCCCGATTTCCCCAATCAGCGCATCGCCAGCCTGATGATCGCGTGATGCATTGACCAGAGAAAACTGGTCCAGATCGACATGGAGCAGGGCATGACTGCGAACCGCTCTCCGCCCGCCGGTCAGGTAGCGTTGCAGTTGACGATCCAGCCCGGCGCGGTTGGGTAGCCCGGTGAGGGAGTCATGGTGGAAGTGGTAGTCCATCTCCCGGCCATGCACGTCCAGCCAGGCGGCGCTGCGTCGCCGGCGCCAGATAAGGAGGCCCCAGTGCAGCCCCGCGATCAAGGCCAGTCCGATCAGGACAGTGCTAACGGCAGACAGACCGCTTGCGGGCTCGTCGGGCGAGGTTGCCATCCAGCGCTCGTGGATGCGGTTGAACCGGCCACTGGCCTTGATGCGACTCAAGCCGTCATTCAGCAACTCAAGCAGCTCCTCGTTGCCCTGGCGGACGGCAAATCCATACTCGACTGAAAACAGCGGCGGACCGCTGGTAGTCAGATTATCGAGCGCCAATTGACGCATGTATCGCCGACCGACAATCTCGCTGACGATCGCTGCATCATGGTTGCCATCGGCCAGCAGTTGGAGCGCCTGTCCCTCAGTCTCGACGCCGATCAATTCGAGATTCAGGCCGGATTCGAGCAGAAAATCCTGGATGAAGGCATCCTGTTGAACAATGACTTGCTTGCCGGCCAGGTCGTCGACTGACTGCAGTGGCGACGAACTGATCCGGATAAAAATCTCGTGGAAGAGGATGATGTGCGAGGTGGCGAGATCATACTGGCGGGTGCGGAAATCCGACCGGTACAGGGCCATCACATCCACCCGGCCCTGGTCGAACCGATGGCGGCCTTCGTTCCAGGGACCCAGTTGGTAATCGACCTCGACGCCCATTTCCTCGGCGATGGCGTGCAGCAGATCCACGTTCAGACCAGCGGCCCGACCCTGGGCGTCAATGAACTCGAAAGGAGGGAAGCCATGGTCGCCGGCGGCAATGATCGTGTCCGCGCGTGCGGCCGCTGCGCCGTGAATCATGACGCATATGAACAAAATCACGACCAATCGATCGGTCTGCATTGCCTTCCCTCGGGGTTACCCTGCCAAAGAGATTATCCTATGCACGCCTTGCCTGCCATCACTTCGAACCCGAATCGGTCTGTGGCGAGCAACCACGAGGCGTGACAAGGAGAGCGGGTTGGGTCTTTTATGGCTGGTTACTTTGGGCTGGGCGTTCAGCTTTTCGCTGATCGGCGTGTACCTGTCAGGGCAGGTCGACGATTTCTCTTCGGTTTTTGTCCGTGTCGGACTGGCCTTGCTGATGTTCCTGCCGGTGATCGGGCGTGCTCGACTGCCGGTCCCAGTCCTGCTGGTCCTGATGGGCATCGGTGCGGTGCAGATCGGGTTGATGTACCTGCTGCTGTTTCACGCCTATGCTTACCTGACGGTACCCGAACTGCTGCTGTTCACGATTTTCACGCCGCTGTACGTGACGCTTATCGATGAGGTCCTGCTGGGGCGAAGGCGTCTTCCGCTGATTTGGTGGTTGGCCGCGCTGTTGGCCGTCGTCGGGGCTGGCGTGATCCGGTATGGCGACATCAGCGACGGCGTGTGGATCGGGTTTGCGCTGATTCAGGGCGCCAACCTGTGTTTTGCTGCAGGACAGGTCGCCTACAAGCGATTGGAGCTCGGCAGTACGCTGACTCAGGTCCAATCGTTCGGATTTTTCTTTCTGGGCGCCACGCTGGTGTGTGGGCTGGCTATGGTCCTGTTTGCCGATTTTTCCCGGATGCCGGCCACCGGCGTCCAGTGGGGCGTGCTGATCTGGCTGGGTCTCGGCGCTTCCGGGCTCGGTTACCTGGGCTGGAATCTGGGCGCCAAGCGGGTCAATACGGGGCAATTGGCGGCCATGAACAACATGCTGATCCCGGCCGGAATCCTGATCAATTTCGCCATCTGGAACCGGGATATTGACTGGCTGCGCTTGCTGGTGGGGGGTACCATCATCGCCGTGGCCGTATGGTTGGCGGGGCGAAAAAGGGTTCAGGGTTCAGGAAAAAGATCAAAAGCTTTAACCACAGAGGACACAGAGTTCACGGAGTAAAAAATATTGGTTTTCTCTGTGTCCTCTGTGCTCTCTGTGTTCTCTGTGGTTCAATCTTTACTTTCCAGCGTGCAGCTTTTCGAGGGCTTCGAGTTTTTCGCGGGTTCGGGCGAGGACTTTTTTCTGGATTTCGAATTCTTCGCGGGTGACCAGGTCCATGCGGTTGAAGGTGGCTTCGAGGATGGTGCGAAACTGGGCTTCCAGATCAGCCCGGACGGCTTTCAGCTCGGGTGGTACGGCGGAAGCGAGGCGGCGGGTGATTTCGTCGATGGTCTGAAAGTCGGGGCGCATGGCGGTGGCGATGGTCCGGGTTTGGCGTTAAAGTTCGAGCACTTACTTTAACTCAACAAACCGGTCCCCTGTCATGAAACTGATCACCGCCATCATCAAACCGTTCAAGCTCGATGACGTGCGCGACGCGCTGGGCGAGGCCGGCGTGACCGGCATGACAGTGACCGAGGTCAAGGGCTTTGGCCGCCAGAAGGGTCATACCGAGCTTTATCGCGGCGCCGAGTATGTGGTTGATTTCCTGCCCAAGCTGAAACTTGAAATCGCGGTGCCCGATGATGACGCCGAACGGGTGGTCGAAACCATCGTCGAAACCGCCGCGTCGGGCCGGATCGGCGATGGCAAGATTTTCGTCACCAGTATTGAACGGGCGGTCAGAATCCGTACCGGTGAGGAAGGCGACGACGCGCTTTGATCTGCGACCCTGAGATTATCTCAGGGGCCACTACCCCTTTAAATATGCGACGATAAAAGACTACCTCATGACGAATCACTCCTGATGAAAAGAACTTTAATGGCGGTTTTGACCGCGATGGCCACTTTGGTGTTACTTGCTGCCTGTCAGCAGGATGATGTGCCGGAGCCGATGACGCCGACGCCAGAGATGGCCGTCGAAGTCGGGACCGACCCGCACAGCTTCGCCGAATATGAAAAAGTGCATATCACTCACATGCAGCTGGATCTGGATGCCGACATGTCGCGCCAGATCCTGTCTGGCCACGTTTTGCTGGATCTTGACCGCCCGGACCCGGCCCTGCTGCGCCTGGTGCTCGATACCCGTGACCTTGATATTCATGATGTCAACGCAGTTGATCCGGACGGTGAATACCTGCCGGTCTCCTGGCGCCTGGGCGAGGATCATGGCCACCTGGGTCGCCCGCTGGTGATCCTGCTGCCACAGGGTATCGCCCGGGTACGCATTGATTATTCGAGCCGGCCGGAAGCATTCGGCCTGCAATGGCTGAGCCCGGAGCAGACCTCCTCGGGCAAGCCGTTCATGTTTTCCCAAAGCCAGCCGCATTACGCCCGCACCTGGGTGCCGCTGCAGGATACCCCGGCCGTGCGCTATACCTTCGACGCCACCGTTCGCGGTCCGCGCGACCTGCTGGTCGTGATGGGCGCCGATGGCAATCGCGCCGAACGGACGGCGACCGGTGAATACCATTTCCATATGCCCGAAGCCATACCCTCGTACCTGATGGCCATTGCCATTGGCGACCTGGAGT
>JBGTEC010000270.1:0-3186 GCA_041747995.1 Wenzhouxiangella sp. | reverse complement strand
CAATGGCAACTACCTTGGCTATTTGTGCATTGCCACCAATGACCCAGCCGCGACCATGGTTCCCATTCCGGTCGAGTTGACAGTCGAGGAGCCGGAAACTCCGGTAGCCGAGATCACGCCACCCAGCTTCAATTTCGTGGTTACCAGCGGCCAGGCCGATCCCGATACGCTGTTTATCGCCAATGCCGGAGGCGGCATGCTGACCTGGGATATCAACACCGCAACGCCTGAAGCAATGCCGGCCGGCGACCCCATTCCAGGCGGTTGCGCCAGCCCTTCCACCATCAGTTGGCTGAGCATTGATGTGACGGCCGGTGCGATCCAGTCGGGCGATCCGGCCGATGAGGTCAGCGTCATGGTCGACAGCGCCGGCCTTGCCGCAGGCAGCCATGATGCCCTGCTGTGCATCACCACCAACGATCCGGATGCGGCCGAGGTCGAAGTGCCGGTCACGCTGGTGGTCGAACCGACCGACGCGCTCTACTTCGACCGCTTCGAGCAGGAAGATATCTGATGCTTGATCGAAGATCATGGCGCCAGCACCCTGCCATGGTCCTCGTCTCGCTGCTGCTTGCCGGCCTGGCCTGGCCGGCCAGTGTCGTGGCCGGAGCAGCCAGCGGCGAGGTGATCCAGGTTTACGATGTGCCGCCCGGCAAATCCGCTGAACTTCGCTACCTGGGCGATTTCTGGGGCATCAACTGGCGCGAAAACTACATCAGCCTCCATGTCACACCGCGTGGCCGGGCCGCCGTGGAAGCTCTTGGGTACCGGGTCGAGACCGACGAGCGCAAGACCAGCGCGCTCCACGACTTCATCAACGTGGACCGTGCTGCCTGGCGCGCCGCCGGCCTTAATGGCATTCCCGGCTTTCCCTGTTACCGCACGGTCGATGAAACCCATGCCGATCTGGCCGCGCTGGCCAGCGATCGCCCCGATCTGGCGCGCTGGGAAGTGATCGGGCAGAGCTGGCTCAAGGCCAACGGCCATGTTGGCGGCGATGATGTTCACGTTCTGGTGGTTGGCAATCAGGGTTCAACCCAGACGCGGGCGCCACTGATGATCATGGCGGCCCAGCATGCCCGTGAACTGGTCACGGCCGAGTCGGCCACCCGCTTCGCCGAATGGCTGGTCAACCATTACGACCAGAATCCAACTGCCCGCTGGCTGCTGGATCACCGTGATATCCATATCATTGCCCAGCACAATCCCGACGGCAGGCGCGCGGTCGAGAACGGGCAAAGTCTGTGGCGAAAGAACAGCAACCTGAGCGCATGCGCCGGCGGCACGACCGGGGTGGACCTGAACCGCAACAGCAATTACTTCTGGGGCACGTTTTCCAGCACCGATGCCTGCAGCCAGATTTATCGTGGCCTCGCCCCCGGCTCGGAGCCGGAGACGGTGGCGGTGCAGAACTACATGAACCAGGTTTTCGACCGCCACCGGGACAACATGAATGATCCGGTACCCGTTGATGCCGCGGGCCTGTTTCTGTCGCTGCATTCGTTCGGCAATCTGATGCTGTTTCCGTGGGAGGGCCTGGGCAGTGGGGCGGCCAATGACGCCCCGAACCACAACCAGTTGGCCTGGCTGGGTCGCAAACTGGGTTATCTGACCGGCTACCAGGTCGGTCGCACAATCCTGGGTCCTGCCGGTGGCACCATGACCGACTATGCCCACGCCGAGTTCGGCGTTGCCGCCTATACCTATGAGATTGGCAATACCTTCCAGCAAGGCTGCAACAGCTTCGAAACCACGCTGTGGCCGGATGTCCTCGACTCTCTGATCTATAGCGCCAAGGCGGCGGAACTGCCTTACCTCGCCCCCCGGGGGCCTGAAGTGGCGGACTTGATCGCCATATACGATGCCAGCAGCAGCCAGATCGAAATCACCGGCATGGCCGATGACACTCGCTTTGATCGCGGCGGCGCCAGCGAAGGGCCGAGCGCCGATCCCATTCACGATGTGGCCGAGGTTCGGGCCAGCTTCGGTCAACCACCGCATTTAAGTGACACGGTATTCACGCTTGATTTTGTCGGTTCGGGCGCCATTGTCGCGATCGATGCCCTGCTCGATGCAGACGCGTTCGACCCAAACCAATTGCTGTTCGTGCAGGCCACGGACAGCAAGGGCATTGCTGGCGTACCCGCCGCCGTCCAGGTTCAGCAGCGGGTGGCCGGCATCAGCCCGGATGTCTTCAATCTCAACCTGGTGGCTGGCCAGACCAGGGCGGAAACGCTGTTGATCAGCAATATTGGCGACCAACTGCTCAACTGGAATGTGCAAGCGGACACGGGCCGGGCCGCGCTGGCCGGGCACCAGCCCGATCTTGACGAGACCCTGAACCTGGCCGCCTTCACGCTGCCGGGAGGTGCGACGGTGGTTCGCTCGGCCGCTGGCGACGAAACCAGCCGAGGACAGGTAGTGGGCTTCAGTTTCAGCGGTTCAGTGAGTGGGATCAGCGGCAATGCCACCTGGGCCTCCGACATGGCGCTGACCGTCACATCACCGGATAGCCTGAGCTTTAGCGTTGGTGGCTACAACACAATCAACCCGCCCTGGGATTTCAATGGTAGCGCGTCGAATACCGACGGCAGCTACAGCAGCAGCCATATCGGACCGGATATCTTCGGGTCCAACGGCACCGGCGACGCCGGCACTTGGCAGTTCGATTTCAATCACACCTGGAACGGCACCATGAACTGGTCCAACCTGGTTTTGACCCTGCACAAGAATGAGCCACTCGGCTGTGTCGCCCCGGAAGGGGTGGCCTGGCTGCAGATCAGCAAGGCATCGGGCCAGACGATGCCGGGTGACGTCAGCGAAATTGTCCTGACGATTGACTCCGGCGAGTTGGCGCCAGGACAGCATCAGGCGTTGCTGTGTATCGATTTGGATGACCCGACCCGCGAGTTGGCTGTGGTCGAGGTGAACGTCAATGTCACCGACCACCTGGAAATATTCCAGGACCGCTTCGAACCAGAGAATTAGCCCTTCAGGCCCCGGTTAAAGCCGGGGCCTGAGCGGACGAATCAGTCCTCGCCCTCGATGATTTCGTCGTCTTCGTCGGATGCGGCCACCCGGGCCATGCCGATCACCTGCTCGCCTTCGGCCACCCGGATCAAAGTGACTCCCTGGGTATTGCGACTCAGGCGCGAAATCTCCCCGGCCGAGGTTCTGACCAGGGTG
>JBGTEC010000269.1:0-17310 GCA_041747995.1 Wenzhouxiangella sp. | reverse complement strand
AAGTCCAATGGCGCCGGCAATGTTGGGCGTTCCGGCCTCGAACTTGTGCGGCACCTGGTTGAAAGTGGTGCCTTCGAAGCTGACCTTCAGAATCATTTCCCCACCGCCCTGCCAAGGCGGCATGGCTTCGAGCAGCGCTTCGCGGCCCCACAGGGCGCCGATGCCGGTCGGGCCGTACATCTTGTGGGCTGAAAAGGCGTAGAAGTCGCACCCGAGGGCCTGAACGTCGACCACACCATGCGGCGTTGCCTGGGCGCCGTCAACCAGTACCGGAACGCCGCGTTGTTTGGCCAGCGCGCAGATCTCGGCGACCGGGTTGACCGTGCCGAGTGCGTTGGATACATGCACGATGCCAATCAGCTTTGTTCGCTCGCTGATCAGGCTCTCGAATTGGTCGAGCAGCAGTTCACCGCGCTGGTTGATTGGTGCGACCTTGAGTACCGCCCCGGTCTGCTCGCACAATAACTGCCACGGCACGATATTGGAGTGATGCTCCATGTGGCTGATCAGAATCTCGTCCCCCGGTTTCACACGCGGCCGAAGATAGCTGTTGGCAACCAGATTGATCGCCTCGGTGGTGCCACGCGTGAAGATGATCTCGCGTTCGGACGGTGCGTTCAGAAAGCGCGCGACATCGAGCCGTGATTGTTCGAAGGCTTCGGATGCCTCGACCGATAACTGGTGGACACCACGATGGACATTGGCATTGTAGCGCCGGTAGAAATCGTTCATCGATTCGATCACGCACAACGGCCGCTGCGCGGTGGCGGCGTTGTCGAGGTAAATCAGCGGCTTGCCATGCACCTCGCGTTCAAGCACGGGAAACTCGCCGCGCAGGCGATAAACATCCAACTGCTGCCTGATGCCCGATTGCAAAATTTCCATCGGTCGTTCCTGGCTCATTCCAAATCCGTATCCGTTGTCATGAATTTCTGGCGCAACTGGTTCAGAAGCCAGTCGCGCACCGGCGCAGGCTCGGCGTTTTCAAGGGGTGTGGCAGCGAAACCCTGCTTCAGAAGCGCGCTCGCCTCGGCCGCCGGAATGCCACGCGAGCGCAGGTAGAACAGCGCGGCATCATCGAGCTGACCGATGGTCGCACCGTGGCTGGCGGTGACTTCCTCAGCATAGATCTCCAGCTCGGGTTTGGTATTGATCCGGGCCGTATCGCTCAACAGCAGGTTGGCCGTGTTGAGATCCGAGTGGCTGTCATCCGCGCCGCGATGGATATGGATGCGACCGTTGAAAACGCCAACACCTGTGCCGTCGGCCAGGATACGAAACGACTCGCGACTGTTGGTGTGACCGTGCTGGTGTTCGATAGAGGTATGAAAGTCGACATGTTGCTTGCTGTCGACAAACGCCACGCCGTCGATCTCACCGCGGGCGCCGCTCTCGGTCAGCTTGACGGTGAGATCGTGTCGCGTCAGCCGACCGCCCAGGTCGAGGGCATGAAAGCGGTAGTCGGCTTCGGCGGCGACTGTTACCGAAGTACGTTGAATCCAGGCCGATTGCTGATTGTTTCGGTACAGTAGGTGCTTGAGCTGTGACTTGCGACCGAGATCGAAATCCTGAACGATATTGATCAGGCCTTCGCCCTGGTCGTCCTGCACTTCCACCAGCGTCGCCGATACACCTTCGGCCAGTTCGACGACCAGACGCGGATGAACCGCGGCGGCAAAGTCGGCCGAGGTTGTCGTTGCCAGCACCAGTGGTTGGTCCTGGCTGGTTTCGATCACCAGGCGCCATGCCTGCTGGAATCGGGCGAGATTGAGCCAGGCCAATGCGCCGGCACGGTCGCCGTAGTCGACGTCGGCGAGGGCGCTGGCCTCAAGCGGCTCCAGGCGAACACCGGCGGGCAATTGCAAATTTTCGGTTTTGAGCATGCCCTGGTCAAAATGGATCAGGTGACCCTCGAACGGCAGTTGCGGCACGGGTGACTGTCCAGGTGCTTCGGTCTGAAATTCGCGCTTGTCGAGCAGACGCAGCGAAGTGTATTTCCAGGCCTCGGTCTTGAGATCGGGAAAACCGTGTTGCATCAGGTGCTGACGGGCGCGCCGCCGAACGGCGCCGTAATTGGCGTCACGATTGTCATCACGATTGTCATCACGATTGTCTTCAGCCGCCAGTTTTTCCAACGCCGTACTCATGTCGGCGCCTTTTCCAGAAAACCGTAACCCTTGGCTTCGAGGCGCTCGGACAATTCCGGGCCGCCGCTTTCAACGATGCGGCCATCGGACAGGACGTGAACCTGGTCGGGCGAGAGGTAATCGAGCAAGCGCTGGTAGTGAGTGATCACCACAAACGATCGCTGTCCATCACGCAGCCGGTTGATACCTTCGGCGACGATCTTCAGCGCATCGATATCGAGGCCGGAATCGGTTTCGTCCAGCACCGCCAGCTTCGGTTGCAATACCGCCAGCTGGACGACCTCGTTGCGCTTCTTCTCGCCCCCGGAAAAACCTTCATTGACCGCCCGTTTTAACAAGGCCTCGTCCATCTTCAGATCCTTGAGCGACTGCCGGACAGTTTTGAGAAATGTCATCGAGTCCATCTCTTCCTCGCCGCGCGCCTTGCGCTGGGCATTGAGCGCGGCGCGCAGAAAGTAGGCGTTGTTCACACCCGGGATCTCGACCGGATACTGAAAGGCCAGAAACAAGCCGGCAGCAGCACGCTCTTCGGGCTCCAGCTCAAGCAGATTCTGACCGTCGAATTCAATTGATCCGTCGGTGACGTCATACCCATCCCGCCCGGCCATGGCATAACCCAGGGTCGATTTACCGGAACCATTCGGTCCCATGATGGCGTGCAATTGACCGGAACCGACTTCGAGGTTCAGGCCTTTGATGATTTCCTGGCCACCGACGGTGACGTGGAGGTTTTTGATGGATAACATAATTTAAAGGCGGTTAAAGGTTAAAAGGTGAAAGGTAAAAGGGTTAAGGGTTAAAGGCTCAAGGCTCAAGGCTCAAGGATCAAGGATCAAGGACTGGTTTTCCTGAACCCTGAACCCTCGCTTCTCACCCTACTGCCCCTTCAAGTGAAATTTCCAGCAAGGCCTTGGCTTCCACCGCAAATTCCATCGGCAACTCCTTGAACACTTCCTTGCAGAAGCCATCGACGATCATGGCCACTGCATCTTCCTCGCCCAGGCCGCGGGCACGGCAGTAGAACAACTGGTCTTCGCCGATGCGCGAGGTGGTGGCTTCGTGTTCCACCGTGGCCGTGGGGTTGGCTGATTCGATATAGGGAAAGGTATGGGCGCCGCATTGCTTGCCGATCAGCAGGCTGTCGCACTGGGTGTAGTTGCGCGCACCGTCGGCGCGCCGGGCGATGCGCACCAGGCCGCGGTAGCTGTTGTTGCTCTTGCCTGCCGAAATACCCTTGGAAATGATCTTGCTGGTGGTGTTCTTGCCCAGGTGAATCATCTTGGTCCCGGTATCGGCCTGCTGGTGGTTGTGGGTCAGGGCTACCGAATAGAATTCGCCGGCGGAACGATCACCGCGCAGAATGCATGACGGGTATTTCCAGGTGATGGCCGAGCCGGTCTCGACCTGGGTCCAGGAGATGCGCGCATCATCCTCGCGGCAATCACCACGCTTGGTCACGAAGTTGTAGATGCCGCCCTTGCCATGCTCATCGCCCGGGTACCAGTTCTGGACGGTGGAGTACTTGATCTTGGCCTTCTTGCGCGCGATCAGTTCCACCACTGCCGCGTGCAACTGGTTCTCGTCGCGCATGGGCGCGGTGCAGCCTTCCAGGTAACTGACTTCGGCGCCGGGCTCGGCGATGATCAGGGTGCGCTCGAACTGGCCGGTGTCACGCGCGTTGATCCGGAAATAGGTCGACAGCTCCATCGGGCAGCGGGTGTCTTTCGGAATGTAGACAAACGAGCCATCGGAAAACACCGCCGAGTTGAGGGCGGCGAAATAGTTGTCCTTGTAGGGCACGACCGAACCGAGGTACTCCTGGACCAGTTCGGGATGTTCGGCCACGGCCTCGGAGAATGAGCAGAAAATAACGCCCGCCTCTTTCAGCTCTTTCTGAAAGGTGGTGCCGACCGACACTGAATCGAATACCGCATCCACAGCCACGCCGGCAAGCCGGGCCCGCTCGTGCAGAGGCACGCCGAGCTTGTCGAAGGTCTCGAGTAGTTTCGGGTCGACCTCGTCCAGGCTCTTGGGCCGGTTCTTCTGCTTCGGCGCCGAGTAGTAGTGAATTTTTTGCAGATCAATCTTCGGCACGTTCAAATGCGCCCAATTCGGCTCGCGCATGGTCAGCCAGTGGTGGTAAGCCTGCAGGCGCCATTCCAGCATCCAGGCCGGCTCGTTCTTTTTCGCCGAGATCATGGCGATGGTTTCATCGTTGAGCCCGGCGCGCATGCGGTCGGATTCGATATCGGTGTAAAACCCGGCCTTGTAGCGCTGCTGGATCAGTTGTTCGACTTGCTGGGTGGTCTGGCTCATGACAATTCTCTTTCGCGTTCAGCCGGTTCAGTGGCGCGGATGGCGATGCGGGTCGGGGTCGGGCGCGTCAGGTCGGCCAGGGTCAGCCTGTCGAGCGCATCCTCGACCGCCAGCCCGATGCGCCGCCAGTTGCCGCGCAAACTGCACTGGGATTCATGCGAACACAGGCCGGATTCCAGACCACATTCAGTTAGTGCAATCGGGCCTTCCATGGCCCGAACGATAGCCGCGACCGAGATGGATTCAGGCGCCTGAATCAACTGATAGCCGCCGTTGACGCCGCGCACCGAGCTGATCAGCCCCGAGCGCGCCAGTGTCTTCAACACCTTGGCCACCGTGGGAAGCTCAAGGCGTGTATCCTCGGCAAGCTGACTCGCCGGCACGCAGGCCTGCGGCCGCTGGGCCAGCGAGGCCATGAGTACGGAGGCATAGTCGGTCAGTTTGCTGATTCTGAGCATGGGCTTGCGGGTTTCCGGTTCACCAGAAATTATGTGGCCTGCGTGCACCTAATACAAGACCAATTTAGTGCCAATTCGGTTCAACCTGCACGTTTGGGCCGGCCAGGCCTTGCCCGGAAGCCGCGAAACACTGATCATTCAGACGTGCAACCGCCAACCAGAAACCGTCACCGACCTATTCCATGATTGATTCAAGATGACCGACTCAAGACGACACGACGCCGAGCGCTGGGCGGCTGCCCACCTGAACTGGACAGACTGGCAATCGACCGCCATTTCCTCCGATGCCAGCTTTCGACGCTACTTCCGACTGCAGCATGATGGCCAGACCGCCGTGGTAATGGACGCGCCACCAGAGCGCGAACCGGTCACTGCCTTTCTGAATGTGGCGGCCAGGCTGAAAGGCCTGGTTCACGTGCCCGATGTACTGGCCGCAGACG
This sequence comes from Wenzhouxiangella sp., assembly GCA_041747995.1. Lineage (GTDB taxonomy): Bacteria > Pseudomonadota > Gammaproteobacteria > Xanthomonadales > Wenzhouxiangellaceae > Wenzhouxiangella. Next base: position 11,949 of record JBGTEC010000269.1, on the reverse strand, counting down.
CCGACGGCGGGTTTGTTTTGCTCGAAGACCTGGGTGAGACGCCCTTCCATCACGTGCTCGCAGCAGATAACGCAGAGGACTTGTTCGGCGACGCTGTCACTGCCTTGCTGCGCATCCAGACCGAAGCGCCAACCGATGGCCTGCCCTGTTACGACCCGGCGCTGCTGATGCGCGAACTGGCCCTTTTCCCCGACTGGTTTCTGGCCCGCCACTGGCAAATCGAGCCTACCGATGCCGAACTCGATGGCTGGGACCATGTCTGCGCCACCCTGATTCGCTGGGCACTGGATCAACCGCAGGTTTTCTGCCACCGCGACTACATGCCGCGCAACCTGATGGTTGCCGAGCCCAATCCAGGCATCATCGATTTCCAGGACGCGCTGATCGGCCCGGTCAGCTACGACCCGGTCTGCCTGTATCGGGACGCCTTCCTGAGCTGGCCCGACGAGGATGTCGATCATTGGCTTGAGAGCTATCGGCAGCAGGGTCTGGCCGCTGGCCTGCCACTGGCCGAATCAGCCGACCTGTGGCGGCGCACCTGCGACCTGATGGGCGTGCATCGGCATCTGAAGGTCATCGGCATCTTTGCCCGTATCCGCTACCGTGACGGCAAGCCGAAATACCTGGAAGATGCACCGCGCTTTTTCCGCTACCTGGAACACGCTCTGGGCCGAAACCCCGAGTTGGCGGAACTCAATGCACTGCTGACTGCCTGGGCCAAGCGGAGCCAGCCTCCGGCGACAGGTCACTGAGATCCTTCGGGCCGACGACCCGGTTGCGGCCCCCGTTCTTGGCCTGGTACAGGGCGTCGTCTGCCTTTTTCAGGCTGCTGCGCCACCCTTCGAGGCCGGACTTGCACTCGCTGACGCCAATGCTTGCGGTCATTTCCAAATGCTGATGGCCAAGACCAAAATTACTGCTCTCAATGTTCTTCCTCAATCGTTCGGCCACGCCGCAAGCCTGGTCCGCTCGCGCCCCAGGCAGCAATACCAGGAACTCCTCACCACCAAAGCGAAAGGCGGTGTCACCGTCCCGAATCACCTCGTTGATCAATTTGGCGATCGTTTTCAATGCGCGATCCCCGGCATCGTGGCCATTCTGGTCATTGACCTGCTTGAAGTGATCGACGTCGACAAGCATGATCGACAGGGCGCTGCCCTGACGCTCCGATCGACTGATCTCCCTGGCCACGACCGCATCCAGCGACAAGCGATTGTTCATCCCGGTCAGCGGATCAGTCGCGGCCAGACCCAGCAGCTCGACCTGCTTTTTCCGAAACATCATCACCGCCAGGGCCATGGTCAGGCAGAAGCCGAATATCATCGCTGAAAGGAAGGCACCGACCTGGAATGGATCCTGGACGAACGAAGTGGTCAATGCCGGACTCATCAACGCGTAACCGAGCCGCAGGCTCAGAAATGCGGCGAACATCATCAGCACACCGGCCACAGCACGATGCGAGAGCACCATGCCGGGACGCCGGGCCTTCCATAGCAACCAGGCTGCATAGGCAGTGACCAGCACGCACCAACCCGAATGCAACGCCACGCGCAGGCGCAGACTCTCGCGCAGTTCCGGAAAGACGAATCCCGAGACAAACGTGGCGCCAACCAGAAGCACGATGGTTCGGGTCCACGGGGTCAGACCCAGGTAGCGCTGGACGCCGATCAGAATCAGTCCGTGCCCCAGCCCGATCAGGGCGTTGGCCAGCGCACCACCCACCCAGAGGGGTATCGGGACCGGTACGGTTTGCAGCAGGTGACCCAGCAGGTAACCCGAACCGAATGCCAGTCCGGCGCCCGACCAGGTCACGAGTGCCCGGACCCGCATTCCCGCCAGGTAGATGCCAAGCATGGTGGCTGCCATCAGAAAACCCCCGATCGAGGAGGCGAATGCGAGCGTGCGAACATCGAGCAGCAGCATTTCGGACATTGAGCTTCCTCCTTGGGGGGGCTTGTAAACCGCTGCCAGACCGGGCCGGACGCGGACCATCACCCGGTTGCATTGCATGCAGCGTGCCAATTCGAGCGCTGTCTGACGTTCAACACAAACCCGGCGCGCGTCTGCGATCAAGCCAAGACGCGAGGTCGAGCCAACTGACCACGCGCGCGCAATTGTGCGCTAATCTCGACAATTAAGGTCCGAACCGAAAATTTTTATGCGCGCAATGATCCTGGCAGCCGGACGCGGTGAACGCCTGCGGCCGCTGACCGATTCCACCCCGAAGCCCCTGCTGGAAGTTGGCGGCAAGGCGCTGATCGTCCATCACCTTGAACGACTGGCGGCTGCAGGCTTTGGCGACGTGGTTATCAATTTGGGCTGGCTGGGGGAACAAATTTCTTCAGCCCTGGGAGTTGGCGCTTCCTTCGGCCTGAATATTCATTATTCACCCGAACCGCCCGGTGCGCTGGAAACGGCAGGTGGCATCGTCCAGGCATTGCCGCTGCTTGGTGATCAGCCCTTTGCCGTGATCAGTGGCGACATTCTGTGTGACTACCCTTACGAGCGGCTGGTGGATACCGATCCAGATGGACTCGCACACCTGGTCATGGTGGACAATCCTGAGCATCATTCCGATGGCGATTTCCGCCTGGTTGATGGCCGCTTGAAACCTGGTCCCGGCTCACGCCTGACCTTCAGCGGGATTGGCGTCTACCAACCGGCGATGTTTCGCAATCTGGCGCCGGGCCGACGCCCCTTGAGGCCGGTGTTCGAGCAGGCCATGACGGCTGGCCAGTTGGCCGGGGAGCATTTTCGGGGTTACTGGTCTGACATCGGCACCATTGAACGTCTCGATCAGGCGCGCCAATCGATCCAGTCTCGATAACCGGGCTTCACACCAAGACGAGGACATTATGCCCCCTTGACCAAACGCATTGATTCGGGCGAGCCAGACCAGCTACACTCTCGGGTCAACTGGGAGGGTTCATATGACTGTTTGCATCGGCATCATCACCGAGACGGCGCACGGCGAGCGGCGCGTTGCGCTGGATCCGCCGACCGCGGCCAAATTGACCGCGGCAGGCCATCGGGTCGTGGTCCAGTCAGGTGCCGGCGTCGAAGCCGGTCATCCCGATTCAAGCTGGGAATCCTGCGAAGTTGTCGCCGATGCCGCTGCGGTTGTTGCCCAGGCCGATGTCCTGCTCAGTGTGCGTCGACCGGCTTCCGCCACGCTTTCACAATTGAAATCCGGCGCCTTGGTCATCGGCCAGCTTGCCCCTTACGCGGATTTCGATGAACTCAAGTCCTCCGCTGATGCCGGACTGTCCCTGATCAGCATGGAATTGGTGCCGCGCATCAGCCGTGCCCAGGCCATGGACGTGCTGTCATCGCAAGCCACCGTGGCCGGTTACAAAGCGGTCATCATCGCGGCCGATATCGCGCCACGCTTGTTGCCCATGCTGACGACGGCAGCCGGTACCTTGCGTCCGGCCCGGGCGGTAGTGATCGGCGCCGGCGTGGCCGGTCTGCAGGCCATTGCCACGGCGCGGCGTCTTGGCGCGCAGGTCGAAGCCTATGACATCCGCGCCGCTGCGCGCGAGCAGGTTCAGTCGCTGGGCGCAAAAATGATCGATACCGGGGTCGATGCCGAAACCGAGGGCGGTTATGCCCGCGAACTGACTGATGACGAACGTGCCCAACAAGCCGAGGCATTGGCCCGCCACCTGGCCAAGGCCGATATCGTGATTTCCACCGCCGCCATTCCCGGCCGGCCAGCGCCACGCATCATCACGGCCGCCATGGTCGAAGCCATGAAGCCCGGCAGCGTGATCGTCGACCTGGCCGCCGAAAGCGGCGGCAACTGCGAATTGACCCGGGCCGGGGAAACGGTCAACCACAATGGCGTGCTGATTGATGGCCCGACCAACCTGCCCAGCCGCGCGCCCTTGCACGCCTCCGAGATGTACGCCAAGAACATCTCCAGCTTACTCGGCCTGCTGATCGGCCAGGACGGATTGAAGATCGATACCGAAGACGAGGTCATCGCCGGTTGCCTGCTCGCCCATGGCGGGCAGATCGTGCACGAAAAGTTCAGCAAGGAATAGTTGGATACTGGATAGCTGGAACTATTGTTGGAACCACGAAGGACACGAATTGCACGAAGGTTTTTTTAAGAGAAAGGATTTTCTTCGTGCCCTTCCAGCCTTCGTGGTTAATCAAACGCTTTGAATTTGCACCCATGTGAGTGCAGTTGACTGAACCAGGAGTCGTTATGGAAGGCTGGATCGCACTTTACATTTTCATGCTGGCGGCATTTACCGGAATGGAGGTGATTCGCCGGGTACCGGCCATCCTGCATACGCCGCTGATGTCGGGCTCGAACTTCATCCACGGCATTGTCGTGGTCGGCGGCATGGTCGTTCTTGGCATGGCCGACACCACCGCCGAGATCGTGGTCGGCTTCATTGCCGTGTTCCTCGGCGCCGGCAATGCCGTCGGCGGTTACGTGGTCACCGAGCGCATGCTGGAGATGTTCAAGTCGTCCGGCCCCAAGAAAGACGACAAGGAATAGCCCATGATCCCCGGACTGGAATTCATTGTTCCCGCGACCTATTTCGTAGCCGCGGTAATGTTCATTTATGGACTCAAGGGCATGAGCTCGCCGGTTACTGCCCGCCAGGGCATGATCTGGGCCGGCGTGGCGATGCTGTTGGCCGTGCTCGTTACCTTTATCCACCCCAAGGTTCAGGGCAATTACCTGCTGATGATCATCGCCCTGGTTTCGGCCTCGGTCGTGGCCTGGTGGTGGGCGCGCAAGGTCGCCAGGACCGACATGCCGCAGATGATCGCGCTCTACAACGGCATGGGCGGTGGTTCGGCGGCAGCCATTGCTGCGGTCGAGTTGCTCAAATTGCACGCCGGCCAGGTCACAATGGTTTCGACCACCCTGCTGGTGGCCAGCTTCGGTGCCATCATCGGCTCCATCGCCTTCTCCGGCTCGCTGATCGCTTTTGCCAAACTGCAGGGCTGGATGCGCAAAAGCTGGCGTTTCCCCGGCCAGCAAGCGCTTAACCTGGTGGTCTTTGCCATCACCTTAGGCCTGGGCGCGTGGATCTTCATCGCCGGCCCGACCCCGACCCTGCTGGTGCTGTTCTTTGCCGCCGCACTGCTGTCCGGCATCCTGGTCACCGTACCGATCGGCGGCGCCGACATGCCGGTGGTCATTTCCCTGTACAACGCCCTGACCGGCATCGCGGTCGGCTTCAAGGGTTATGTGCTGGAGATTCCGGCCCTGATGATCGCCGGAATTGTCGTTGGCGCGGCCGGAACCCTGCTCACCCAGCTGATGGCCAAGGCCATGAACCGACCGCTCAGCAACGTGCTCTTCTCCGGCTTCGGCAAAGCCGATGAGGATGCTGCCGGCGCCCCGGCAGCCGGCGACATGAAGTCCATCGATGCCACCGATGCCGCCATCCAGATGGCCTACGCCGAGAAAGTCATCATCGTGCCCGGCTATGGCATGGCCGTGGCCCAGGCCCAGCACAAGATCTGGGAACTGACTGCCCTGCTGACCGAACGCGGCGTCAAGGTCAGTTTCGCCATTCATCCAGTGGCAGGGCGCATGCCGGGCCACATGAACGTGCTACTCGCCGAAGCCGGAGTTCCCTACGACCTCATTTACGATCTCGAAGACATCAACGCGCAGTTCCCGACCACCGACGTGGCCCTGGTCATCGGCGCCAACGATGTGGTCAACCCGGCGGCGCGCAAGGATGCATCCAGCCCGATTTTCGGCATGCCGATTCTTGATGCCGACAAAGCCCGCAACTGCATCGTCATCAAGCGCGGCCAGGGAACGGGCTTTTCCGGTATCGAAAACCTGCTCTTTTTCGAAGACAATACCCGCATGTTGTATGGTGACGCCCAAAAGGTCGCCCAGGCGTTGATCAGCGGCATCAAGACCCTGGGTTGATTGAAAAGGCTCAAGGAACAAGGCGCAAAACCCCCTGCCTTAAGATACACCGAACTTGACAAGTGTGCTACTGTTGTATAACACTATAGGTCATTAACCGTATTACCCAAACCCGGGAGCAATCATCATGATCCGCAAGACCCTTCTGCTGACGACCCTGCTGGTCCTGCCAGCATTCCTGTTGATCGCCTGTGGGCGTGACGACGCCGACCAGCCAGCCGACGACGCTGTTAACTCATCAGCCGCCGCTGAAATCGAGGCTTCGGATATTTTCGAGCGCATCGATGCCAACACCATTTACCTGATGGCCAACCTGGCCACCATCCCGGATGATCTGATGCAGATCTTCTGGGAACCGATGGCGGCCATGCAGGAATTCAACCAGTACACCTATGACCAGACCGCCGAGGAGTTGGGCGATCGCTCGCCAATGCTCGCCGCATTGCTGGGCGAACTGGGCCGGATCGACAGCATGGAAGCCCTCGAGGCGCGAGGTTTGAGCGCCAATGGTCACTGGGCGATCCACGGCATCTCCCTGTACCCGGCCATGCACTGGCAGATCAGCGACCCTGAAGTACTTTCCGCAACCCTGGAACGCCTGGCCCTGCAAGCCGGGACTGACTTGCCGCGACGCGATATCGATGGCGAAGACATCCTATGGGTCGACCACGGCGACTTCGGCCTGGCCATCCATCATGATGACCGCTTTCTGACCATCGCCGTGGTTCCCGACGATCACGCCCTGCTGCGACGGGTCGCCAACCTGGATCAGCCCGCCACCCGTTACAACCCGCGAGATCTGCAGTCCTTCAACCAATCGCGCGGCTTCGAGCCCTTTGGCAGTGGTTACGTGGATTTTGGCGCCCTGGCCGCACGCTTGCTGGACCAGGGCGACGAACCCGTTTTTCCCGGCACTCGCGGCGATCGTTTGCGCGCGCTTGGTGAAGACGAGGCCTGCCGTGCCGAGATCAATGCACTGGTCAGCCAGGTGCCGCGCATGAGCACAGGGATGACCCGCCTTGACGATCGGGAAATGACCCTGCACAGCCGGCTCGAAACCGATCAGTCGCTGGGCGCCCGGCTGACCGCTATCGCCAACACCCCGGTCAACCTCGAAAACCATCAAACCGAGTTTCTGTCCGCCGGCCTGGCTTTCAACCTGGTGGCCGCGCGGGACTTCGGTCGCGAGTTGGTCGCAGGCTGGGTCAACAATCCGCCTGAGTGCGAACTCTTTTCCGACATCCGGGCCAATGCCGCAGACTGGCAGTTGGCGCTGAACCGACCGATTCCGCCGTTCATCACCAACCTCCATGGCTTCCGCCTGAACCTGGATCGCATGGTCATGCGCGAGGGCTCAGGCGTCGAGGATGCCGCCGGCACGCTGGCCGTGTTTATGCGCAACCCCCAGATGCTGCTGGGCATGGCTCAGATGTTCTCCCCCGAATTGGCAGCGCTGGATCTGCGCCCCGGCGGCGAGCCGCAGCGGCTTCCCGAGGGCATGATCCCGTACATGTCCGGCGTGCCCGCGTTTCTGGCCCTGACCGATGGCGCCATCGGCCTGGCCGTGGGGGAAGGCCAGATTGCCGAAATCGATGACGCGCTCAAGACCACGACGCCCGACAGTGCCATCTTCGGTTACAGCATCAATATGGCCGCATACGGTCGATTCATGGAAGACATGATGAACGAGGCTTTTGCCGGCGCCGAGCCGGGCGATGAGTTGCCGCCAATGAACTTCCTCAGCCAAATGGGTGACAGCTACGAAGAAAGTCGGGTTCAAGTCCGCTTGACACCGGAAGGCATCGATGTTGTCAACACCCTGACCTTCAAGCAATAGCTCAAAACAATGTGCTCAATATTGGGTTTGTTCGACATCCCCGCAGGCCAGCGCGGCCTGCGGGGCATTGCGCTGGAAGCCTCCCGGCATCAACGCCATCGCGGTCCGGACTGGAGCGGGATCTACGTGCACGATCGCGCGATCATCGCCCATGAGCGCCTGGCTATCGTAGACATCGACTCCGGCGCCCAACCTCTGGTCAGTTCCGACGGCGCCCATGTCCTCGGCGTCAACGGCGAGATCTACAATCACCGCGAGTTGCGCCAGGAGTGCCCGGACTACGAGTTTCAGACCGGGTCCGATTGCGAAGTGATCCTGGCGCTCTATCGCAGGCACGGTGTCGAGTTTCTCGATCGGCTCAATGGCATTTACGCTTTTGTCCTGTGGGATGAACCTGCCGGACGTTACCTGGTAGCCCGCGATCCAATGGGAGTAATGCCGCTCTATTTCGGACGTGATGATGAGGGCATGTTGTGGGTGGGCTCGGAAATGAAAGCGATTGAGCCGCGTTGCCGGCAGGTCCAGGCGTTTCCACCCGGCCACCTGCTGGATTCTGCCGAGGGCGTTCCACGACGCTGGTACCAGCCCGCCTGGCACGCCTTTGAAAATGCAACCAATGAGCCCGACCCGGCCATCATCAGGCAAGCGCTGGAGCAGGCCGTTCATCGTCAGATGATGTGCGATGTACCGTACGGTGTCCTCTTGTCGGGTGGGCTGGACTCTTCTTTGATCGCGTCGATCGCCAAGCGCTTTGCCGACCGACGCGTCGAAACCGATGACACCGAGGCTGCCTGGTGGCCGCGCCTGCACTCGTTTGCCATCGGGTTGCAAGGCTCACCCGACCTGGCAGCGGCCCGGATCGCCGCCCATGCAATCGGTACACAGCATCACGAGTTCGTCTACACCGTCCAGGAGGGCCTTGACGCGCTCGAAGACGTGATACGCCACATTGAAACCTTCGACGTCACCACGATCAGGGCTTCCACGCCGATGTTTCTGCTTGCCCGCCGGATCAAGGCGATGGGGATCAAGATGGTGCTATCCGGCGAAGGCGCCGATGAAATATTCGGCGGCTACCTGTACTTCCACAAGGCGCCCAATGCCCGCGCTTTTCACGAGGAAACGGTACGCAAACTGGACAAGCTGCACCTCTACGATTGCCTGCGGGCGAACAAGTCGATGGCCGCCTGGGGCGTCGAAGCCCGGGTGCCGTTCCTGGATCTCGAATTTCTGGACGTCGCCATGAGCATGGATCCATCAGCCAAGATGGCCGGGCCCGGAAAACCCGAGAAAAACATTCTGCGCGAAGCTGGCATCGGCTTGTTGCCAGATGAAATCCTGTGGCGACAGAAAGAGCAGTTTTCCGATGGCGTTGGCTATGGCTGGATCGATGCACTAAAGGCACATGCCGCCTCCCAGGTTTCTGATCGGGAGCTGCTGGAGGCCGAACAACGCTTTCCGTTGAACCCGCCAATCACCAAAGAGCAATACCTCTACCGGCGCCTGTTCGAGCGCTGCTTTCCATCGTCGGCCGCCGCAGCCACGGTTCCAGCCGGCCCCTCCATCGCCTGCTCCACCCCCGAAGCCCTGGCCTGGGACGAAAGCTTCAGCCAGTTCGCCGACCCGTCGGGTCGCGCTTTGCGCGGGGTGCATCAGGATAGTTATTAGGTGGAAAGGTGAAAGGTGAAAGGTGAAAGGTGAAAGGGTATTACCACCTTTTACCTTTCACCTTTCACCTGTCATTACCTCCCGCACCAGCGGCACCGACACGGTCCGGCGCTCACTCAGGGCACGAATTGCCAATTGCTCCATCAGGCGGGCGACGCTGGCGGGGTTTCGTGCGCTGCGGCTGATCAGATAGTCGATGACACCCCGGCCTAGAACAACTTCATGGTCGGCAGCCAGACGTCTGATTAGCTGAATCAGATCATCTTCCTCAAGTGGCTTCAGGGTCAGGCGTGTGGCCTGGCCGAGTCGTGAGCCCAGGTCCGGGAGTTCGAAGCCTTCGCGGCCGAACCCGCTCATGACGACGCCGGTCTGTTCCGAACGCCAACGATTGAGGGCGTTGAACAGCAGCATTTCACCCTCGGCATCACCCGCCAGGGTATCGATGTCATCGACAAACACCCAATCGCCGCCTGCTTGCGACAGTAATTCGCGATTGGCTTGAAGCGCCAGAGATACAAAACTGGCAATAGTGCCGACGCGCTGGCACTGGCCAAAGGCTGCTGCGAGCAAGTGGGTGCGGCCACTCCCGGCGGGCCCGCCGAGGAAATACCAGCCACCAGCCTCCAGCCCACGCTCAAGGGTGCTGACAACGGCCTTGTTGGGGCCGGCGATGAAGTTTTCGAAGCCCGGCCGTCGAGGCGGCTTCAGGGCCAGGGGGATTTGATGCTGACTCACGCTGACACAGAAGTGATGTTCAGCTCGCCTTGCGCGAGCGGCTGACGACAATGGCCTTGCAGCCCCACAACCAGATGTACTGAACGAGGGTGGTCACGCCCATGAAGGCCACCAGCCACTCAAGCCCGATCTGGGCCTCGGTCGGCAATGGCAGGCCAGCCAGCCGGACCAGCACGAACCACATCAGGAACAACTGGCAGAAGGTATTGAAGCGCGACAGCTGGGTCGGTTGCGCTTCGAGAGGTTCTATCTTTACATGATAGGCCCAGCTGCCGATCACGATGACCAGATCCCGAATAATGACAATTGCGATCAGCCACCACGGCAGCTCCGCAAGCCAGCCAAGCGCAAGGTAACAAGCCACCATCATGATCTTGTCGGCGGCCGGGTCGGCAATCTTTCCGAAGCGGCTCTGCCAGTTGAAGCGACGCGCGAGCCAACCATCGAGCAGATCGGAAAGCCCGGCGATGATCGCCACGAACAACGCCCATACATGGTGCCCGGCCATCAGCAGAACGACCAGCGGAGGAACGGCCAACAGCCGGCCGATACTGAGGATGTTGGGAATCTGGCTCCGGTTCACTGTCGCAGACGCAGGTACAGGCGTCCATCGGGTTCGCGGCGATCCACAGCCAGTATTCGACTCAGTGAAATGGCATCATCCAGGCCACCACCGGCAAGGGTCAGTTCAAATTCGACCTGGCGGCCGCGCGCACCGACCACGCGCAATTGCTCAACCACGCTCAAACCGCCCAGGAATGACGAAACTTCGGCATATTGAACCGGATCGACGATCCCCTCGACGACGATCCTCTGGAGTCCGCCGCCATGTTCGCCCCTGCGAACAGCGTAACGGTCGACCAGCGCTTCAAGCAGGCCCTGCATGCCGAGCTCTATCAGTTTTCCCGGCCGGTCAGCCGTCAGCGTCATGCCGCCATCGCGACCATCAAGGCGCCAGGACCAGCGCCCGGTCCAGTAACCGTCCTGCTCACGCAGATCGAGCATGGCCACCACACCGGCGCCATAACGCTGGGCACCGCTCGCAGCGGCGTCGATAAAGCCGCCCCGAATATCGGCCAGCCGGACCTCGGCCATGTCCAGTGCGTCTCCGAGTGGGCGAACGATGTCCAGTCCGAATCGCCAGGCCTGGTCACGGATATGCTCTTCCAGCAGTGGGGCATCGGCCAGCTGCGCGATCCTTCCCTCTTCATCTACCGCGACCCACAGCAGAATGGACGGGCGCTCGCGGCCCAGACGGGCAAGTTGATGGCGCTGCAGAAGTTGATCGACCGCTGCGGGATAAAACTCGGCCCGCAATCGGAGTTCAGAGCGTCGGTTGCCCTCCTCGTCCAGCCGCTCCAACCGCACGCGTTGCTGACTCTGTATCAGGCCCCGCACATCGCTGGCCCCAAGGCCAAGGCGGGCGACCGGAGATTCATCCACCATCCCGGTAAGCCTGACCAGCACCTGGTCCAGGGATCTGAGCAGCGCCGCGGGCGTCACGTCCTGACCCTCGGCCAGGATTGTTTCACCGACGTAAAGATCGCTTGCCAACGCACTCGGCAGGAGCAGAAAGGCCGCGAACAGAAGCAGCAGAAATTGAGGGGGGCGATTGGGCGTCATAACCTGCAAAAGATACCATATAGGGGGTCGAGTCGCCGCTTCTTTCCGGCCTGACGGCCGGCAAACCGCAACGACTCGACGATTTGTTTATTTGACGACTCGCCTGGCGGCTCGCCGTCGACAACCGTCGCCGCTTCTTTCCGGCCTGACGGCCGGCAAACCGCAACGACTC
>JBGTEC010000268.1:0-2840 GCA_041747995.1 Wenzhouxiangella sp. | reverse complement strand
CCGGCGCTTTCGCTCCGAAGCCTGGGACGAGAAGTGGGTCTTCGACATGCTCAAGCAGGCTTACCTGCTGACCGCCGACTGGATGCTGGACAACGTGGCGCGCATGCAGGAGGTCAGCCCGGAAGACCGGATGCGCATCCGCTTCTACACACGCCAGTTTGCCGACGCGCTGTCACCATCCAACTTCGTTCTGACCAATCCGGAAATCCTGGAAACAACCCGGCGGCAAAAGGGCATGAACCTGTTGCGTGGCTTCCGCATGCTGCTCGAGGATGTTCAGCGCGGCGACGGGCAATTGCTGATTTCGATGACCGAACCCGGTGCGTTCACCGTCGGCGAGAACATCGCGACCACTGAAGGCTCGGTCGTTTTCCAGAACGACATGATGCAGTTGATTCAGTACGCGCCGCGAACAAAAACCGTCTATACCCGACCGTTGTTGATCGTGCCGCCCTGGATTAACAAGTTCTATATTCTCGACCTGCAGCCGAAAAACTCCTTCATCCGCTGGGCGGTTGACCGCGGCTACACGGTATTCGTGGTCTCCTGGGTCAACCCGGATGAAAAACTGCGCTACAAGGGCTTCGACGACTATATGCACGACGGCATTCTGGCCGCCATCGATGCCGTCGAACAGGCGACCGGTCAGCGCGAGGTCAACACCATTGGTTACTGCATCGGCGGCACCCTGCTGGCCGCCACCCTGGCCTGGATGAAAGCCAGCGACGATGACCGGATCAAGTCGGCGACCTTTTTCACCGCCCAGGTCGATTTTGCCGACGCCGGCGAGTTGCGCGTGTTCATCGACGACAAGCAACTCAAGGGCCTGGAAAAGAAAATGAAGGCCCAGGGCTATCTGGACGGGCAAAGCATGGCGATGACCTTCAACATGCTGCGCGCCAACGATCTGATCTGGTCGTTCGTGGTCAACAACTACCTGCTCGGCCGCAAGCCCGCCAACTTCGACCTGCTGCACTGGAACGCGGACTTCACCCGCCTGCCCGAAGCCATGCACACGTTCTATCTGCGCAAGATGTATCTTGAAAACCGCCTGGCCGAGGCCGGCGGTATCGAAATGGATGGCGTGCCAATTGATCTGACCACCATCGACATCCCGGTCTACCTCCAGTCCAGCCGCGAAGACCACATTGCCCCCTACCCTTCGGTCTACAAGGCAACCCAGATCTATTCGGGACCGGTGACCTTCATGCTCGCCGGTTCCGGCCATATCGCCGGCGTCATCAATCCGCCCGAGGCCAAAAAATACGGCTACTGGAGCAACGACGACCTGCCCGAAGATCCGGAAGCCTGGATCGCCGGCGCCAAGCAGCACCAGGGGTCGTGGTGGCCGCACTGGCACGATTGGCTCAAACAGCACAGCGGCCGGCGCGTCAAGGCACGCACCCCCGGTGAAGGCAAGCTCGAAGTCATCGAGCCGGCGCCTGGCAGTTACGTCAAGGGCTGACCATCTTTCCTACAAGCGGACATCCGCCGCGACCGGGGAAATATTGAAGCCCTGGCTCTCCGAAATCAAACGGAAGGCGATGTGATACTTGTAAATGTTGCTGACGTACTCCACCGTTTCACGTCCAATGACTCGGGCGGCTATATATTCCACGTTGTCAAACCACAAATCGGGGTCCAGACCATCCACTTCGGCCGCCCGACGCATTTCCCGCACCCGCCGGGCGCCTGCGTTGTAGGAAGCCAGGGCGAACAGGAGGCGATTGTCATCGTCCATCGGTTCATCGGCGTAGTAGCGATCGATCATCCAGCGCAGGTAGCGCGCGCCAGCATGGATATTGTTGGCCAACTCGGTGATATCACCGACTTCCATTTCAGCGCCCGTCGAGGGCAGCAACTGCATGACGCCGATGGCACCGGCAGGCGATCGGGCGCTGTGGTCCAGGCGCGACTCCTGGTAACCCTGGGCAATCAACAACAGCCAATCAAGGTCGTACTGACTGCCAAAATGGTGGAACAAATCGGCTTTGCGCCGGAAGCGCGCCATCTGCTCTTCACGATCGCCACCCATCACCCAGCGCGTGTCCTGAAGGTAGCGCTCGAAGGTGACGTTACCGAACAGGGTGCCGGCGCGGTGGGTCACAAGAAAGTCATCCAGCATGGCCTTGAGCTCACCACTATCCTGGCGCACGGCAAAGGCAATGTCGGCGCCTTCGCGCAGCACGATATCGGAATGAACCTTGAGGTCTGGCAACACCCGTGACCAGAAATCGGCCAGATAGTCGTCAGCAACGGCGTGGTCGATGATCCCGGCGCTGACCATCTCCAGCACGTCGCTGACCTCAAAGTGGCCCGGGGCGGGTTCGAGATGAATCAGGGGGGCACCTTCGGCCTGGAACCGGTGATTGAGATCGGTGAGACTTTCAAAGAAACTGCTGCGGGGTCGAACCAGGACCGAACGCCCCGACAGCTCCTCCAGCCTCGTCAGCGGCCTGGCCGACGGCCCGGACACCAGCACTTCGCGCACATTACGCACCAGCGGCTCGGTGAAGGCCACTTCGGCTGCCCGCGCCTCGGTTACGGTCAGGTTGGCTGCGATCAAATCGCCCCGACCTTCGACCAGCCACGGAATCAGGCGGTCGCGGGTGACCGGCAGGTACACCACCTGCACACGCAGATGGCCACGACCCAGTTCGCGGTTGAGATGATCCTCGAATGCTTCCATGAACGAGTGCGACAGGCCGCGCTGGTTGCCGCGTTCGTCGAGGAAATAGAAGGCGCGGCTGTATGGCACGAGCACCCGGACCTGGCGACGTTCGATCATGCCGTCAAGGTCGCCAAACCAGATGCTGGACAGCGACTCCAGATCCTGGCTG
>JBGTEC010000267.1:0-7129 GCA_041747995.1 Wenzhouxiangella sp. | reverse complement strand
GACGGCACTCAGATGCTCCTGGCCCGAGCCGCGCGTCACCCAGGCACCCGGCACCCGGCTGAAAATTTCCGCCGGATGGGTCGGCCGAATCAGCGCCAGATCACGCCCGCTCAGCTCAGCGGTGGCTTCGGCCGCCGCGGGGTCCAGGTCTCTGCCACGCACCTGCAACGGGGAAAGAATGACAGCCTCATTCATCATCGCCAAAACCAGCAAGGCCTCAAGCATTGTCACGAGTCTCCATTTCGCGTCGCCTCAGACGAGCAAGGATGACAAAGGTGATCGCGCCACCCAGTGTCAGGCTGAGTGGAAACAGCAAAACCCACCGACCCAGGCCATGCCCAATGGCTTCAAGTTGCTGGTAGACCAGAACCCCCGCCAGTGGCGCGATCAATCCACGAATACCGGTGAGTGTGACATGGATGCCCATATAGAGTGTGGACTGGTCATCGCTGGCGAAATCGTTGTGGCCGAGGTTCCAGCCCAGTTTACCGCCGGCGAAGGCAGCGCCCATGGCCAGCGCGCCGACCCAGAACAACCAATTCCATCCGGTGGCCGAAGCGACCGTGAACAGTCCCAGCGCGAGGACGAAGTTCCAGCCCTGGCGGGCGCGGTAATCAAGGATATGCACCGCGTCCAGGCGCCGGGCCCAGATCGGGGTAAAGACGGCCACCGCGATCAGGGGAATAGTGGTTGTGATCAGCACCTGCTCGAAGCGGGAAAAGCCGAACTGTTCGCTGAGCAGGATCACCAGCAGGGCGATGACCATCAGGTTGCCGGAGCCGAAAGCGAACATGGTCAGCATGTAACGCCGGTACCAGCGATCCGTGGCCAGGATCCGCAGGCTGGCAGCAAGCTGACCACCTTGGCGGTGCTCGCGTTGGGCCTGCTCGGCCTTGCGCAGGCGTGCGCCACGACGTATCCGGGTGCGCTGATAGCGATGAGCCGCGATCAGTCCCAGCAGGCCCGCGGTTATGAATAAGGCACGCCAGGAGTCCGGCCACCAGGACATCGCAAACCCGATTACCGCAGCCGTGGCGGCAATGATCAACGAGTAGATCACGGTGATGCGCCCGGTGATCCGGGCACGAACATGGCGTGGGAAATTCGCCCGCCAGATTGCCGCGCGCAGAGTGATCACGCCGGCCCATCCCAGGCGGGCGACAGCCATCCCCGCCGTGATCAGGACCAGTCCGGCGGCATTGATCGGTGTCAGTGCCATGATGATCAGGAAGGCCGCGGTAATGAGCATCAACACTGAGACCCAGGCGGTGCGGTCACGTCCTTCGGCCAGACTGGAAACCCACAACGACACCATGTTGGAAAAGGCCGGCGCGCCGGCAACCAGTGCAACCGCCAGGTTGACCCAGACCGGATCTGCCACCCCATCGAACTGATTCTTCACCACCACGCCGACCACCCCGCCCTCCAACGCGCCAAGGGCCACCGCCATGGTCGCATTGGCCCGGATTTCACGTGGCATGAGAGCGCGGGCAACGAATGGAAGCGGTGGGGGGCTGGACATGCCGCTATTGTAGAGCGTGAGCAGACCCGAATCGCCGGTTCGGCCTGTAGAATGGCGGCCATGACCAATCATCAACCAACAGAAATCGACTGGCTCAGCCATGTGTTGACGGAGAAAATCCCCCTGGGTGGAGCCATGGGGCTTTTCGTGCAGCGACTGGATTGGCAAGGCGTGGCGTTTTCAATGCCGCTGGGACCCAATGTCAACGACAAGGGAACGGCCTTCGGCGGCGCGATGGCCAGCGCGATGATCCTGGCTGGCTGGTCCCTGCCGCGGCTTTTGCTCAAACGTGAAAACCAGGAAGCTGACCTGGTTATTGGTCGCTGTGAGATTCGCTATCTCAAGCCGGTCAAGGGCGGTTTCGATGTCGAGTGCGACTGGCCGGAAAAATCCGCCTGCGACCTGTTTATCGCCGATCTGGTCGCAAAGAATCGTTCACGACTGCCACTGGAAGCCCGGGTCATGGTTGACGGCGAGGTAGCGGCGACGCTCTCGGCCCGGTATGCTGCCCTGAAGCGAATCTGAGATGGTGGAGAGCCTTATCCCAATGCAACGTGCCCTGATCCTGTTGATTATCGTTCTGCTACTGGCCGCCTGCGGCGGCAATCAATCGACGCGCGAGCGTCAGGAAGCAATGGATCAGTGGAGCAATTGCGTGCGCTGGTGTGATGAAGTGGAGGCATTGCTTAACTTCATCCATCCGCAATGGCTGGCCGAAAATCCGATCCGCGAAGTCGACATTGAGCGGCTGCGCCAGTTTCGGGTCACCGAGTACCGTATTCGCCAGGTGCTGGCGGAACCGGATGGCCAGGGCATGCAGCGGCTGGCCAGAATTCGGCTGTACCATGTCCACACCTCGCACGAGCGGGTGATCGATCATCGCGAGCTCTGGCGCTACGACACCGACCTGAAAGCCTGGCTATTGCATTCCGGGCTGCCGGACCCACGCCGTCACTGATCGGCCGGAATGCACAAACCAGGTGACGGGGTACACTAGGGACAACACAACACCGGGAGGCCAGCAGGCATGCGCACCATCGCGGTCGTCAACTCAAAAGGTGGTAGCGGAAAAACCACCATCGCCACCAATCTCACCGCCGCCCTGGCCTGGGACGGCCATGTTGTCGCGCTGGGTGACATGGACCCCCAGCAATCAGCCACCGATTGGCTGACCCAACGCCCCGCCGAGTATCCGGCCATCATCGGCCTGAATGCCGAGGACGGTCCCATTCGCGCACCCGCCGAGACCAACACCCTGGTTCTGGACACCCCGGCAGCCATTTCCGGCGCCGAGCTGGGCAAGGTCCTGCGCCGCGCCCAGACCGTGCTGGTGCCCGTCCTGCCATCGCCGGTCGACATGCGCGCCGCCTGGCGGTTTCTCAATCACCTGCTCGAACTCAAACCCATCCAGGCCGGTGACACCAGGGTCGGCCTGGTGGCCAACCGCATCAAACCCAACACCATTGTCTACCGCGAACTGACCGGTTTCCTGGGTGGCTTCCGCATCCCCGTCGTCGCTCAACTGCGCGAATCGATGAACTATGTCAGGGCCTTCGAACGCGGTCTGTCGGTATCCGACCTGCCGCCCTATCTGGCCTGGCAGGATTGGGAGGAGTGGGATGTGTTGATGAAGTGGGTTCGTAGCCGCCGGTCGGTTGGGAAGAGCGGGTGAAAGGTGAAAGGTGAAAGGTGAAAGGGAAAAGCTATAAAAACCCAAAGCCCACGGTTTCAGCTATCCCTTTCACCTTTTACCTTTTTACCTTTTACCTTTTTCCCACCGCCAGGTTATCAATCAACCGGGTTCCCCCCAGCCGCGCTGCGACCAACAGCCGTTGGGGTCGGCCCTGTTGCGGTCCACCCAGCGTTTCGGCGCAGCGCCAGTCGAGATACTGAACCTCGAAACCGGCCTCGCGAAGCCTGGCCAACCCTCGTGCGCTGAGTTCCTTCCAATCTTCGCCTGAGCGCAATCGCTCGGCCAGATCTGTCAGGGTCTGGTGCAGCTTGGGGGCGGTCCGGCGTTCATCCGGACTCAGATACTGGTTTCTGGAACTCATTGCCAGCCCGTCCGGCTCGCGTACAGTCGGCATGGCCTGGATTTCGACCGGCAAGGCCAGGTCTTGAACCATCTGCCGGATCACCAACAGTTGCTGAAAGTCCTTCTCGCCAAAGGTGGCGACCTCCGGGCTGACCTGATTGAATAGCTTCAGGACCACGGTAGCCACGCCTTCGAAATGACCGGCCCGGTGTTGGCCGCACAAGGTTCCGGCAAGGCTGGCGGGCGGGTGAACCATGAAGGGTTCGGGCATTGGATACATCTGATCAACCGTTGGCAGCCAGACCAGCGCGCAGCCGGCTGCTTCAAGCTTTTCCAGATCCGCCTGCCGGGTTCGAGGATAACGCTCGAAATCCTCACCGGGTCCGAACTGGGTGGGATTGACAAAGATACTGACCACGGTGTGGTCGACCCGGGACTGGATGGAACGGACCAGTTCGAGGTGCCCGCCGTGCAGGTTGCCCATGGTCGGCACCAGACCGACCCGTTCGCCCGCCCGGCGCCAGCCGTCGCGCACTTCGCGCAGCTCGGCCAGGGTTTCTGCCATCAACAAGCTCAAGTGTAGCTGTGCTCCGGGCCGGGAAAGCTGCGGGCCTGCACGGCGGCGACGAAATCCGCCAGCGCGGCATCAATGCCATCACTGCCCGCCAGGAAGTCCCGCACAAACTTCGGCCGCCGGCCGATACTGATGCCGAGAACGTCGTAGAGCACCAGCACCTGGCCATCGACATCCGGCCCGGCGCCGATACCGATGACCGGAATGGCCAGTGACCGGGCAACGGTGGCGGCCAGTTCGGCTGGCACGCATTCGAGCACCAGCAAGCCGGCGCCGGCGGCTTCCAGCGCCAGCGCATCATCGCGCAGCACCTTGGCCGCCTCTTCATCCCGGCCCTGAACCCGATAGCCACCGAGCTGGTGGACATGCTGGGGAGTCAGGCCAAGGTGCCCGCAGACGGGAATGCCCTGGGCGACGAGGTCCGCAATCACCGGGACAACAGCCGCGCCGCCTTCAAGTTTGACCATTTCAGCCCCGGCCCGCATCAGCCGGGCCGCATTCTCCATCGCCGTGGCGCGGTCGTGGTAGCTCAAAAACGGCATATCCGCCAGCAACAGGGCATGCGTCATGCCGCGCCGGACGGCTTCAACGTGGTAGACCATGTCATCAATCGTGACCGACAGGGTGCTGTCGCGGCCCTGGATGACATTGCCGAGCGAATCGCCGACCAGGATGCAATCAACGCCGGCACGGTCAATGCGGTGCGCAAAACTGGCGTCATAGGCGGTTAGCATGGTAATTGGGCGGCTTTTGATTTTCATGGCAGCCAGTGCCTGCATGGTGACCTTGGCGCGTGCTTCGCTCATTCTGACTCCCTTCCGGTTGCTGGTCTGGTTGCTGGTTTGATTACCGGACCGGTTGCTGGCCGATCAATTGTATCCACTAACGCGCTCCCTACGCCGGCTCGCTCGGTGTCGTCCAGCGCAGCAAGCAAGGCATCAACCCGACCCCGACCCGGCACGACCAGCGATGGTGAGAGATCATGAAGCGGCACCAGCACAAAGGCGCGTTCATGCAGATGCGGATGCGGCACGACCAGATCCGGCTGATCAATCACCTGATCGGCATAAACCAGCAAGTCCAGATCAATCGTTCGCGGTCCCCAGCGCTCGCCATCCCGTACCCGCCCAAGTTGCGTCTCGATCAACTGCAAGGCGGCGAATAACTCCCGGGGCGGCAGGCCAGTAGCCACCTCGACCACGGCATTGAGAAAATCGGGTTGGTCAGCCAAGCCCCATGGCCTGGTTTGATAGACCGGCGACAATGCGCGGACGCTGGTTTCCGGCAGCCTGGAAAGCAGTTCGGCGGCATGGTTCAATACGGACCCGGAGGAACCGACATTGCTGCCCATTCCAATCCAGGCCGGGTTCACGTTGGCGTCTTGCGCTTGCGCGGTCTACGACGTCGCCTGCCCTTGCCCTGGCCGGGCACAGCGTTGACCATGGATTCCCGATTCTCACCTTCTACCTGCTGAATATCGGTCCACCATTTGGCCAGTTCATCCAGTTCCGGCTCTTCAAGCACCCGAAGCAACAAAAAGTCGTAGGCGGCGCGAAAACGGCGCTCACCCATCATGGCCAGGGCACGCTTGCCGCGACGCTTTTCAAAGCGCGGCTGCATGCACCAGATCTCCTTGGACATGGACGAAAACCGACGATGAATCGCCACCCTGCGAGCCTGCTCAACAATCGCCTCCTCACCTGCTTCGGCCAACGCCTCGACCGGCACCGCGCCGGCTGCAACCAGTTCACTGGAACGCTGCTTGACCCGTGGCCAGAAAAAAGCCGCGAACAGGAAACCGGGGGTGACCGGCTGGCCTTCGGCCACACGCTGATCCGTATTTTTCAAGGTCTGCTCGACCATGGGCGGCGGGTTGTCAGGATCGAACAGGTTGGGAAACAGCTCCGGCCACAGAGCCTCTCGTACCAAAGCCTGGTATGTAGGCCAGGCGTGGCCGGTCAAAAACAGCTTGAGAATCTCTTCGAACAACCGGGCTGGCGGAATATCGCGTAGCAGAGGCGCCATGGACACCATCGGTTCGGCCGTGTTTGGCTCGATCGTCAGGCCGAGCTTGACCATGAAGCGCACGGCCCGCAGCAATCGCACCGGGTCTTCGCGATAACGCGTGGCGGGGTCACCGATCAGCCGGAGATGACGGTCAATCACATCGCGGTAGCCATCGACGTGATCACGGATGGTTTCGGTCGCCGGATCGTACATCAGGGCATTGATGGTGAAATCGCGGCGCGCGGCATCTTCCTTTTCACTGCCAAAGACATTGTCACGCACCAATCGACCCGCGTCGACTTCGCGATGCTCACTTTCCCCATCGCCGCCGCCGCGAAAGGTTGCCACTTCGATCACTTCGCGGCCGAAGCGGACGTGGGCGAGGCGAAACCGGCGCCCGATCAGCCGGGCGCTGCTGAACAACGACTTGACCTGCTCCGGCGTGGCGCTGGTGGCAACATCGAAATCCTTCGGCTTGGCATCCAGCAACAAATCGCGGACACCGCCGCCGACAATATAGGCGGCGAAGCCCGCAGCCTGGAGTCGTTCGATCACCTTGCAAGCGCTGGGGCTGACGTTGCGAAGCTGAATGCCATGTTCCTGGCGGGAAATGATGCGGGCCTGGGAGGTCAAATCGGATTCTGCGGGTGTGGACGATTTCAATTGAATAAGCCTGCGCGGATTGAACAGGCTGCAATCCGGTTTGTTAGAATATGAGGCGCTAGTTTAGCATTTTCATGCACGCAAACAGTTACCAACCCTATTGCGCGCCCTCAGGCTGCCATGGACTTAAGCCCCAATGACCTTTGTCGTTACCGAAAACTGCATCAAGTGCAAATATACCGACTGCGTGGAAGTCTGCCCGGTCGACTGCTTTCACGAAGGCCCCAACTTCCTGGTGATCGATCCGGAAGAATGTATTGACTGCACCCTGTGCGAGCCCGAGTGCCCGATCGAGGCCATTTATCCGGAAGATGACCTGCCGGCAGAC
>JBGTEC010000266.1:0-3072 GCA_041747995.1 Wenzhouxiangella sp. | reverse complement strand
TACTCATTGAGGCCCGAGGGCATGAAAGACCCTCATCATGAGGCCGGATATACGAGCGCATACCTGTCCCTGTCCTTGCAATGCATAAAACCCTTGCAATACAGGGGGAGACCATATACGTCTTCGCGGTTAGTCGCTTTTCAAGGTTTCTCAATCACGCTTTTTGTTCATCGTTCCGTCGGGGTCGGACCAGGCTTCGTGGTCGAGGTCCAGATCAGAAAACTTTCTTGAGTCGAACACCGGTCGCAAGCCTGCACGCGACTGATCGTCGTAATCGCGCATCAGGCGGAAGCAGACCTTCAGCATCAGCGCCAGCGCCAGCAGGTTGACCAGCGCCAGCAGGGCCATGGTCAGGTCGGCGAAGCCGAAGATGGTGCTCAGGTCCTGCATCGACCCCCACAGGATCAGCACCAGCATCAGCAGGCGGAAGACGATGAACATCACCCGGTTATCCGGGTTGATCCAGTTGGTCGCATTCTCGCCGAGGTAGAAGTTGTAGAGGATGGAGCTGAACACGAACATCAGCAGGATCACGCTGACGAAGGTCTGGCCCCAGGGGCCGACATGATGGGCCAGCGCCTGCTGGGTCAGCACGACGCCGTCGCCGATGCCGGGCTCGTGGATGCCGGCCAGCAGGATGATGAAGGCCGTGGCGGTACAGATTACTGCGGTGTCAATGAACACACTGAACGATTGGACGATGCCCTGGTTGACCGGGTGCGGCACGGCCGCCACCGCTGCGACGTTGGGGGCGCTTCCCAAGCCGGCCTCGTTGGAAAACAGGCCGCGTCTGACCCCCATCATGATCGCCGCGCCGATGCCGCCGCCGATGGCCTGTTCAAGCCCGAAAGCGCTCTGGATGATGAGATTCAGCACCGCAGGGACCTGGCTCACGTTGAGCCCGATCACCACGATGGCGACCATGACATAGAGCACCGCCATGATCGGCACCACCCACTCGGTCACCCGTGAAATGCGCTGCACGCCGCCGAAAATCGTGACGCCAACCACCAGAGTCAGCACGATGCCGGTGATATGTGTCGGCACACCGAATGCCTCTTCCAGCGATGAGGAGGCGACAAAAGACTGCAGCGCGACGAAGGCCAGGCCGAAAGTGCCCAGCAGCAGTACCGAGAACACCACCCCCAGCCAGCGCTTGCCCAGGCCACGCTCGATGTAATACATCGGCCCGCCGCGAAACGCCGCCGTCTTGCTGTCGCGCGTCTTGTAGGCCTGGGCCAGGGTGGATTCGAAGAAACTGGTGGCCATGCCGATCAAACCGACCATCCACATCCAGAATACGGCCCCGGGGCCACCCAGAGTGATCGCCACCGCCACTCCGGCGATATTGCCGGCCCCGACCCGACCGGCCACGCTGAGGGTCAGGGCCTGGAAGGAAGAGACCTGCCCGGGCTGGTGCTTGAATGCCTGGCCGAGCACACGGAACATCTCGACAAAGTAGCGAAATTGCACAAAGCGCGAGCCGATCGTGAAGATCAGACCCATGGTCACCAGCACGGCAACCAGGACGTAGGACCACAAAAAATCGGTTAGCGTTGCGAGCATCCCTTCCTCTCCTGATTCAAAGTTTCAACCGGTGTCTGCGCACTGGTTCGTGGCTGTCCAACCCGACAACTTTAATCCCAACCCGACTCAACGGGGCTCGCGGCCGAGCAGGCGTGCCAGGTAGTTTTCGCGTTCTTCTTCGGTGACGCGGCGCGGGGTAGTGTACCGCGCGTGGGAATCCGGAGCCTGCGGGTCGAATATGACTCCCCAGAGTGGGCGCTGACTGGCCGGATCGATGGCATAGCGGAAATCGCCGACAAACCACTGGTCTCCCTCATCGTAGGCCGGAAAGCGAAACAGCCAGCGGGATGAAAAATGATCAAATCGGCGCAAATCATGGCCCAGTCGGGTGTCGGCGTCAAAGGGATCGGGATCGAACGCCCTGACCGCGCCACCCGGCCAGAAACGCGTTTCGGTCCCCGGCAGGTTGCGCACGGCAACAAGGTGAAAATGCTCTGCGTCATCCACCAGGGCCCGCCACAGGATGATCGTGGCAAAGGCCGGCTTGGCCACCACGCGTTCGAACTCGATCCCTTCGCGCAAGGCCCAGTGTTCCAGCGACTGTTCGGCACGATGATTCTGCGCTGCGGCCACGCCCATGTACAACAGCATCCAGCCCCAGGCCGCGATCAGCGGCCAGCGCCGTCGCTGCCAGAACGTCAGCGCCAGCAGCCCGACCAGTGGCAAGGTGTAGAGAGGATCAATCACGCTGATCCAGTTCCAGGCCACCCGGGTGTCGGAAAAAGGCCAGAACAGGTAGGTGCCATAGGAAGTACAGGCATCGAGCAGGCCATGCGACGCGTAGCCGAGAAAACACCAGAGGTAAAGCAGACCAAATGGCGTCTTGCGGCGAAAGAGAGGCCAGAGCGCCAGGGCGACCACGAGGGCGCCTACGGGTATGAAAGCCAGTGAGTGGGTGAAATGACGATGATATTCAATGGCCAGCAGCGGATCCTGGCTGGATCGAATCAGGATATCCAGATCCGGCGCCATGCCGCCCAGCCAGCCGGCCACGGCCGCCTGACGCATGCGCTCGCGCCTTGCCGCCGGCAAGGCCCAAAGGCTGCCGAAAACACCCTGAGTAAACGGATCCATAAATCGGTTATGCTGGAAAACTTCAAACCCAAGTGTAACCAAAAGCCGACCATGTACCGACCAATACTGACCGGCGCAGCCCTGTTGGGCCTGCTTGGCGCGTGCTCTGGCGTTCCCGATTGTTCCCCCCAGGCCGGCTTTGATCTGGGCAAAAAAGGCGTTGAGCCGCCAGCTGGTTGTCAGGAAGCGGCTTTTACCGGCGCCTGGAACCTGGGCCAAAGCCTGGCCGAACTGAAATCAGAACGTGAAGTATTGCGCACCAGACAGGCAGACCTGGACCCGACCGAGCGCATGCGCCTGCGCGTACTCGAACGCGACATCCCCGAACTGGAAACCATTGCCCGGATCCACGGCTTTATCGAGCCGGCGACGGTCGAACAATAAGGGCACGGGAGAACCGTGCCCCAATGG
>JBGTEC010000265.1:0-8399 GCA_041747995.1 Wenzhouxiangella sp. | reverse complement strand
TGGGTTGGAGGTTATCTCTGGGAGTTCAGTTTTGGGGACGATTGCTAGGTTTGAGGAAATCGAGGCATGGAAGGATGCTCGGGAGCTGGTTCGGGTTATTTACGCTCGCTGCAAATCGGAGCCATTGGGGAAGGATTTCGGATTGCGTGATCAGATACAAAGGTTCAGCGCCTTCCAACGATACCTAACCACCAGCCAACCAGCCAACCGCCTTTAACCAGCCAACCGCCCTTTATGAACATCGCCCAAGCCCTATCCACCCAAGCGATCGATCAACCCGAGACCGTCGCGCTGATCATTCCTTTGAAGCGGACAAGGAACGGCTGGAAGGATCGTCGCTACAGCTACCGCCAGCTCGATGAATTGAGCAACCGGTTGGCTGCTGGTTTGAGTCGGCAGGGCATCAGGGCGGGCACGCGGGTGGCGTTGATGGTGCCGCCTTCGCTGGAATTCTTTGCCTTGTTCTTTGCCCTGTTCAAGTCTGGCTGCGTACCGGTGCTGATCGACCCGGGCATTGGACTCAAGCCGCTGAAGACATGCCTCGATGAAGCCCAGCCCGAAGTCTTCATCGGTATCACCAAGGCGCAGATTGCCCGCCTGTTGTTCGGTTGGGGGCGGGGGCATGTCAAGAAGACAATCACGATCGGTCCGCGACCCTTCTGGCTTGGCGCGCGCTATAACGCATTGGCCGGCGCCAGCGACATGTGCTTTGAAGCGCCGAAAGTCCAGCCCGACGATCCGGCAGCCATTCTGTTCACCTCCGGTTCCACCGGCATCCCCAAGGGCGTGGTCTATCGTCATCGCCACTTCGCCGCACAGGTCGAACTGGTGCGCGAGACTTACCAGATGAAGCCCGGTGAGGTGGATCTGCCCACTTTTCCACCATTTGCCCTGTTCGATCCGGCCCTGGGCATGACCACGGTCATTCCTCCGATGGACTTTACCCGACCGGCGAGCGTCAACCCGGCCATGCTGGTCAGCCTGATTCAGGAATATGGCGTCACCAACCTGTTCGGCTCGCCCGCGCTGATGAATACCCTGAGCATCCACCTCAAGGCCAACGGCATCAAGCTGCCGGGGCTCAAGCGCGTGTTGTCGGCAGGCGCACCAGTTCATCCAAAAGTAATCGAACGTATCCATGCCGCACTCAGCGATTACGCCGATATCCACACCCCTTATGGCGCAACCGAGTGCCTGCCGGTCGCCACCATCAGCGGCCGCGAATTAAGCGGCGAACTGTCGGCAGGCAATCGTCAGGGCAAGGGCATTTGCGTTGGCCGGCCATTGAGCGCCAACCAGGTACGCATCATCCCGATCACCGATGAGTCCATCGGACTGGCCGAATACGCCGGAGATGTCGCTAGAGGCGAGATTGGCGAGATCTGCGTCTATGGCCCAACCGTGACCGACACGTATTGGAACCGGGAAGCACAGACCCGTGCGGCCAAGATGACCGATCAACAAGGTCAGATCTGGCATCGCATGGGCGACCTCGGCTGGCAGGATGAAGAGGGGCGGCTCTGGTACTGCGGCCGCAAGTCCGAACGTGTCAGGACAAAAGATACCGAGCTCTATACCGAATGCATCGAAGGCCCGGTCAACGCCATCCCCGGGGTCTACCGCAGCGCCCTGGTGGGCATCGGCAAAGCGGGTCGCCAGGAGCCCGTCATCGTCATCGAACCCGAACCGGGCGCCCATCCGCACGACCTCACCGCCAGCGTCCTCGAACTGGTAAAACCCATCGGCATCAAGCGAGTTGAATTCAGCAAGGGATTGCCGGTCGATATCCGCCACAATGCCAAGATCAGAAGGAAGGAATTGGCGGGGATGTTGGCAGGTTAGCTGGATTTACAGTGAAAATTGAGGGTGAGGGGCTGGCAAGCGTTGCTTCATTTCTGATCTGACTTGCTTGGGGTATTTTAAGGCGGCTGGGTTTTTTCTTTTTTTGCATTGGAGCTGGGCGGTCCTGACTGGATGAGCGAGGGTAGTTTTGATCTGGAGAGGCTGGTTCCGGCATTACTTGAGCTGGTACGGGCTGTGGTTTCCGACGAACTCTCCGTCCCTTTGTGGAGAGCGTCTTTCGGGGAGCTGGAGCGCGGGGCAGTGCTGGCTTGTCTGGATGCTGGCGAGGTGTCGTCAGTGGGGCCGCGGGTTGTCGAGCTGGAGCAGC
Source organism: Wenzhouxiangella sp. (assembly GCA_041747995.1). Lineage (GTDB taxonomy): Bacteria > Pseudomonadota > Gammaproteobacteria > Xanthomonadales > Wenzhouxiangellaceae > Wenzhouxiangella. The sequence goes on along the minus strand of JBGTEC010000265.1, from coordinate 6,229 downwards.
GTGTAGCTGCTTTCGCCGGTGCGGCGCATGGGGTGGCGATGGTCAACGGGACCAACGCACTGCAGTTGGCACTGCAGCTGGCCGGTGTGGGGCAAGATTGCGAAGTGATTACCCAGGCACTGGCTTTCGTGGCCAGCAGCAACGCAGTGACCTACCTCGGTGCGCGGCCGGTTTTCGTGGATGTCGAGCGCGCGACTCTGGGCATGGCTCCGCAGGCGCTGGCGAATTTTCTCGAAGCTTTCGGCGAGCGACGCGAAGATGGTTGTTACAACCGCCACAGCGGTCGACGGCTCGCCGCTTGTTTACCTATTCATACTTTCGGCCACCCATGCCGGATCGACAAGATCGCTGATATCTGCGAAGCCTGGGACATCCCTCTGATCGAGGATGCGGCTGAATCTCTGGGCAGCTATTACAAGGGGCGCCATACAGGTACTTTCGGCCGCCTGGGCGTGTTCAGTTTCAATGGCAACAAGATGATCACCACCGGCGGTGGCGGGATGATCGTGACTGAGGATGCGATTCTGGCCCGGCGGGCCCTTCACCTGAGCACCACGGCCAAAGTGCCGCACCCGTACGAATACGTTCATGACGAAGTGGCTTACAACTTCCGCATGCCAAACCTGAATGCGGCCCTGGGTTGCGCCCAGATGGAACGCCTGCCAGCGCTGTTGGCGGCCAAGCGTGAGCTGGCCACGCGCTACGCCGAATTTTTCGCACAGCGCGGCCTTCACTTTCTCTCCGAACCGCCGGGTGGCAAGTCGAACCTTTGGCTGAACGCCATCGTGATGGAGACACGCGAGCAACGCGATGTCCTGCTGCAGGCCTGCAATGCCAACGGCGTGAATACGCGAGCGATCTGGCGCTTGATGACCGAGCTGCCGATGTTTGCCGATTGTCAGCGAGATGGCCTGGCGGTTTCGTCTGAACTGGCGGATCGGGTGATCTGCTTGCCGTCTTGAAAGGGGGTTACTAACGAGATCGACTTCAAACGCCCTTCGGGGCGTTTTTTCGTTTTGGGGTACGGCGTGGCCTTCCCCTATAATCGCTGTTTTCCCTGAATCATCCAGCATGCTCGGATTGCTTCTGGTACTTATTCTGGCCCTTGCCGTAATTGCTGGCGGTTGGTGGGTCAGCCGGCCGATGCCACTTTTCTGGCGGTGGTTTTTTCGGCTGACCTTGCTGGCCATGGTGGCCGGGCTGATGCTGCCGTTTGCGGCCATCGACTGGTTGCGTGATGCGCTCAGCCTGCTATTGCCGCTGGCGCGCGATGTGACGGATGTGCCGGGAATCAGCCTCTGGGTCCATTACCTGCTGTTTGCCCTGGTTTCCAGCCTGCTGCTCTGGCACCGCCGCGACCTGCCACTGCTTTGGGTGGTGGTGACGCTGTCATCGCTGGCCTTCATTACCGAGGGCATCCAGCTACTGATCGACGGCCGATTTGCCTCCTGGACCGATGTTCTCGTCAATCTGTGCGGCGTGGCCACCGGATTGGCGCTGAGATTGGCCCTATCCCAGATGAATCCGACCACTGACCACCGACGGCCCCCATGACCAAACAACAAACACCGCAATTCCGCAATCTTATCTTCGAGGGTGGTGGCGTCAAAGGCATTGCCACCATCGGTGCCATGGAAATCCTGCGCCAGCGCGGCTACCTTGACCACATCGTTCGGGTCGGCGGTACCAGCGCGGGGGCGATCAATGGGTTGATCTTTGCCCTCGGCTACACCATCGAAGAGCAGCGCGAGATACTGGAATCGACCAACTTCAGGGACTTCATGGATTCGTCCTTCGGTGTCATCCGCGATATTCGGCGCCTGGCGCGCCAGTTCGGCTGGCACAAGGGCGATTTTTTTCGCGACTGGTTGGGCGATCTGATTGAGGCGCGCCTGGGTCAGGTCGACGCCACCTTTGCCGACCTCAAGGCAAAGGAAGGGGCGCCCGATCTCTACGTGATTGGCACCAACCTGTCGACAGGCTTCGCAGAAGTCTTTTCGGCCGAGCGCCAGCCCGACATGAGCCTGATCGATGCGGTTCGCATCAGCATGTCCATTCCGCTGTTCTTCGCCGCCAAGCGTCATGGCGAGCGTGACGAGGTCTACGTCGACGGCGGCGTTCAGTTGAACTATCCGGTCAAGCTGTTCGATCGGATGAAATACATTGCGAACGATGAGCCCAACGCCTGCTGCCACACCGAGTACTACAACAAGGAAAACGCCCGCTTCCTGCTCGATCAACCGGGCCGCAGCCCTTACGTCTACAACTGCCAGACTCTTGGCTTGCGCCTGGACACCAAAGCCGAAATCGCCCTGTTCCGCTACAATGAACCGATCAAGGGCAAGCCAATCAAGCGCTTCCACCAGTACGCCAAAGCCCTGCTGGGCGCGATGATGAACCAGCAGGAAAAACAGCACCTGCACTCCGACGACTGGCAACGAACCGTCTATATCAACACCCTCGACGTCGGCACCACCGATTTTGATCTGAGTGATCAAAAAAAAGCGGCGCTGATCGAACAGGGCATCAACGGTGCCGAGAAGTATCTGCAATGGTTCGAGGATCACGGCGAGAAGCCGGTGAACCGGGTTGATGGGGATAGTGGATGACAGTCGGTGTGGCGGTGTGACGGTGTGACGGTGCGTCAGTGGTTAGTCTTATGTCATCCCGGCCGTAGCGGAGCGGAGAGCCGGGATCTGGGGTTGGCGGTGCCGGTTGGCTTGGGGGATCCCGGATCGCGTCCGGGATGACAGGTGCGGGGACGGCGGGAGGGAGGTGCCGGATCAAGTCCGGAATGACAGGGGGGCGACAGCGGGCTGTTTTCCTATCTCTGCGCGCGCTGTTTTCCGATGTTCGGTTGAGTCTGCGCGAGCGAGAATGACTGCATGGAGAACGAATACTTTGTCTACATTCTTACCAACTGCCCCCGAGGTACGCTCTATGTTGGCGTGACCAACGACCTTCTTCGGCGTGTGCATGAACATCGAACCGGGCTGGTTCCTGGTTTCACCAGCAAATAGGCTCAGGAGGCTCCTTCACTTTGAGTCATGTGGGGATGTGCTGCCAGTGATCGAGCGCGAGAAGACGCTGAAGCGCTGGCGGCGAAGTTGGAAATTTGAATTGATCGAGTCTCACAACTCTGAATGGGTGGATCTGTTTCCTGAGTTGACCGGACAGAGCGGATCCGGTTCAGGCTCTGGAGGAGAAGGATTAGGGTCGAAGCGAAGAGGAGAGCCGGGATCTGGGCTTGACGACGCCGGATGGCTTGGGAGATCCCGGGTCAAGCCCGGGATGACAGGCCCTAACCAACCAGCCGACCGCCTTAACCAGCCACCGCTTTTTGGTTACCCTTGCCACATGGCTGATTTGTTCAACACCGATACTCCACCCGACCCATCCCGGATTCCGCTGGCTGATCGCTTGCGGCCTAGCTCGTTTGACGAGGTGGTGGGCCAGGACCATTTGCTGGGGCACGATGGGCCACTTGGGCGGATGGTCGAGGCGGGGAAGGTGTCTTCGCTGGTGTTCTGGGGGCCGCCGGGGACAGGCAAGACGACGATGGCGCGCCTGCTGGCACAGGTGGGTGATTTGACGTTCGTGCAGATCTCGGCGATTTTTTCCGGGGTTGCTGACCTGAAAAAGATCTTCGAGGCGGCCAGGATTCGGCGGGGAAACGGGCAGGGGACGCTGTTGTTTGTCGATGAGATTCATCGCTTCAACCGGTCCCAGCAGGACAGCTTTCTACCTTACGTGGAAGACGGCACCATCACGCTGGTTGGTGCGACTACGGAGAACCCTTCGTTCGAGTTGAATGGCGCGCTGCTGTCGCGGATGCAGGTGCTGGTGTTGCGTCGGCTGGATGAGGCAGCATTGGAGAAGCTGTTGGGCCGCGCGGAAAAACACGTCGGGCGTGAGTTGCCTCTGGATGCCGAGGCTCGGGCGTTGTTGTTGACGCTGGCTGATGGGGATGGGCGGTATTTGTTGAATATGGTTGAGAGTGTGTTGGATCTGCGACAAGCTGTCAGCGGAAAGTTGGCAGTTGGCAGGGGGAAAAGCGACAGGTCCCGGATCGGGGTCCGGGATGACGCCGAGCGTCAGTTTAAGGGTTCAGGTAAAAGCAAGAGCAAGGGCAAAGGCAAAGGCAAAAGCAAAAGCGAAGGTGAGGGGGCGGATTCGGGAAAGCTTGGTGCGGAGGAACTGCTTTCTTTGGTGCAGCGCAGGGCGCCGGCTTATGACAAGGATCGGGAGGGGCATTTCAATCTGATCTCGGCGTTGCACAAGTCGATGCGTGGTTCGGATCCGGACGCGGCATTGTACTGGCTGGCGCGCATGGTGGTCGGGGGTGAAGACCCGCTGTACATCGCCCGGCGCCTGATTCGTTTTGCTTCCGAAGACGTTGGCCTGGCCGACCCGCAGGCGCTGGTGCAGGCGCTGGCCGCACGCCAGGCTTACGAGGTGCTGGGTTCGCCCGAAGGTGAGTTGGCCATCGTCCAGGCCACGATCTACCTGGCCACCGCGCCGAAGTCGGACGCGGCCTACCGCGCCCAGAAGCAGGCCTGGAAAGCAGCGAAGGAGACGGGCTCGCTGATGCCGCCGGCGCATATTCTCAACGCGCCGACCAAGCTGATGAAGCAACTGGGTTACGGCAAGGACTATGCCTACGACCACGACACAGAGGCCGGCTTCTCCGGCCAGAATTATTTCCCCGAGACGATGAAGCGGACCACGTTCTATGACCCGCCCGAGCGCGGGTTTGAACGGGAGATTGTGAAGAGGTTGAGGTATTGGGAAAATATAAAGGTGAAAGGTAAGAGGTAAGAGGTAAAAGGGGAGACGGGGATAAGATGACCAGGCGCCGTAAATCATTCTTTCATCTTCCTCTGTGACCTCTCATGGAACAAAAAAACAGGTTTACCACGGAGGCACAGAGTACGCAGAGAAATAGATTGTAAAAACAATACGTTATTATTGCTTTCTCTGTGACCTTCGTGCCTCTGTGGTGAAATTTTTTGTTCTTTTCGCGACAGCGGGCCCGGCTACGGGGTTGGAGACTCAGTGGTTCAAGCTTTGAAAGCCCCAAGTTTAGCCAAGTACGAAATCTCCGACCTTATCCGCCACGACATTCGGTTCGCGCATCCAGCGGTAGTGGTCGGCTTGTTTTCCGGATTCGGAGCGCTCGATGGCGAGTTCTTCGACCTGGCAGGCGGGCAGTTTGTTGGTCAGGCAGTGAAGCGAGGCTGGTGGCACGAACCAGTCGTCGGCCATGCGGACGCCGAGGACGGGGAGTTGGAGGTTTGCCATGGCTTGCTCGAGGTCCTGCTCGATGCCCGGAGCGGCGTAGCGGCCGGTGCGGCCGGTACGGGCCCAGTCGCTCATCACGCTTCTTGCTTCGCGGCCGGCAAAGCCCAGGCTTCGGCCGGGGTAATGGCCGACGGTTCGGGCGATGGCGGGCATGGCGAAATAGGCCGGGGTCAGGCCAAGCCTTAGCTTCAACGGAAAAGCTCGCCAATACGGGGCGCCGCCGGCGATGATGGAAATGCTGCGACAGGCCTCAGGCCGGATGGCAGCCAGCATGCAGGCAAATTGCGAGCCGAGGCTATGACCGGCCAGATCGATCTTTCTGGCGGCAACAGGCTCAATCGCCTCCAGGGCGGCGACAAGATCAAGTTCGAGCAACTGGTGATAACCCCAGTCGTTCGATCGACTGGCGCGAACACTCGAAGAACCCAGCCCACGCCATTCATGGATGAACGCCTCGATTCCACGCTCGGCCAACGCCTGGGTAAAAGCGATGTACTGACGCGCGCTCAGGCCCATGCCCGGCATGAAAAACATCGATGCCACCGCCTGCTTGGCGGGAACATGAATCAATTGAAATTGATGACCATCCGCACTGGAAACCGGGATGACAGGCTGGCTATGAGGCATGGGATTGGGATCGGGGAATCGAGTTCGGAGTTTACGGGGCCTGCGCCCTCTCATGGGACAAAAATCGGATTTCACCACGGAGTCACAGAGCGCACAGAGTGAATAAGCTATATATACAATGCTTTATCTTGCTTTTCTCTGTGACCTCCGCGCCTCTGTTGTGAAGGCTTTTATGCTTTTGCATTTGCTGAGAGAGATTTCGGGGAGTTCGGCGTGGTGGGCGATGCTGGGATCGAACCAGCGACCCCTGCCGTGTGAAGGCAGTGCTCTCCCGCTGAGCTAATCGCCCGCGCCGTTGATC
>JBGTEC010000264.1:0-22229 GCA_041747995.1 Wenzhouxiangella sp. | reverse complement strand
AGGTTGATAGGCTGGGTGTGGAAGTACAGTAATGTATGAAGCTAACCAGTACTAATTGCCCGTGAGGCTTGGTCATATAACACCAAAGCCAATTGCAAGCTTTGCAATATATGCGAAACAAATACGCTCATTTACAATGACGCGACTATGAAGACGTGCTTGAACAGAATTCCTGATTTGCTTTGCCTGGCGGCAATAGCGGCGTGGAACCACCCGACCCCATCTCGAACTCGGAAGTGAAACGCGCCAGCGCCGATGGTAGTGTGGCATTAGCCATGTGAGAGTAGGTCACTGCCAGGCATTTACACCGGAAACCCCGGAGTTCATTAGAGCTCCGGGGTTTTTTTATGCTTTGGTTTCACCCTCAAGGCCTGGCAGTGGAAATGTTATGTGTAGGTCACGCCCTGATCCTCCTCCACAGCAAGGCTACTTTCGCCAGACGGCGAAAACCGCCATGCTGTTCCGGAGGGGGCTGCTGATCTGATTGTGTGGCGAGAAAGGAGCGATAAGTGGCTCTGCTATACTCAGTGCTATTAAAACTACAGAAATGGTGTTCCTTGTCGAACCGTCCTGCCTTTGCCCTGTTTGCGGCGCTTACTCTTGTGGCTTGCCTGGCCTTTGCCGATAACCCCGATTCAGAACCAAGCGAATACGAGATATTCGGTTGGGTCGAATGGGTGAAGTTGCTTGATGGAGAACTGCGCCTCAAGGCGAAACTGGATACAGGTGCCGCCAATTCCTCTCTTGACGCAACCAGTATCAGCCAGTTCAGAAAGGACAGTCAGCGCTGGGTTCGATTTACGGTGACCAATCCTGAGAGCGGTGACAGCCTGGAACTGGAAAAGCGGCTGGTCAGGAACGTCCGGATCGTTCGACATGATGGTGAGCACCAGAGACGACCGGTCATCGAAATGCCCATCTGCCTGGGTAACCAGATCAGGCAGGTTGAGGTCAACCTGATCGATCGCTCGAACTTCATCTATCCGATGTTGCTTGGGCGTAGCGCACTTGAAGGATTTGCTCTGGTTGACTCCGGCCAGACCTTCCAGTTCTCACCCCGCTGTTCCTTCGACTGAGCGCCCTTTCATGTTCCGTTTTGTCCATTGGCTCGTGCTCGTTGCTCTGTTGATCGGCGCAGGCATCGGTGTTGCTGTTTACAAGAACCAGGTATTGGGTTATCCCCTTCAACCCGATATGGTTGAACCGACCTGGATTGTCCAGGCAAGGATTCAGATCACGCCGGATACCGGGCCGGTCAAGGTCTCCTTGAGCTTGCCTGTTGCCACCCCGGGCATGGGCCAGTTGCGCGAGAATTTCATTTCACGCGGCTACGGTCTGAGTACCCAGCATACCAACCGTGAGCGCGAGGCTGTCTGGGCCGTAAGGCGTGCGTCCCAGCCCCAATCCCTTTATTACCAGGGTGTTTTCTATCGTGACCCGGTGCGGACAGATTTTGCGCCAGTTCCGGACTTTCCCCCCATTCCTTCCCTGCCGGAACCCTACAATACCGCGATGCTTGCGATTGTCGAGGATGTGCGCAGGCAATCGGCTGACATTGAGTCATTCACCTCCGAATTGTTGGCTCGCATCAATAGCGCTTCGCCTAGCGAGGAAATGTCCCTGTTCGTCAATAGCCCGGATTACCGGGGTCAGCGCGTTCGGATTGCGCGCACCTTGTTGGCCGGAGCCCGAATTCCGACTGAAACCGTCAACGGGTTTCCGTTGAGTGATGTGACAAGGGCGCGGCCAGAACAGCGGCTGGCTGTGCACACCCAGCAACGCTGGCTGTTCTTCGATCCCGCATCCGGCCAGGTTGGCCTTCCGGAGAATTTTCTTGTCTGGTGGGTCGGGCAGCGTCCGCCGATTGACGTCGAGGGCGCCACCCTGGTTGATTTGAGCTGGAGCATCCGCCGCAATGAACTTGCTGCACTAGACCTGGCCGAGCAGCGCGCCGTCTCGCAGGGTGCCTGGCATGCGCCATTCAGCCTGCTTAATCTTCCGGTTCAGGCACAATCGGTCTACGCCGTTCTCCTGCTTGTTCCAATCGGCGCATTCATCATGGCGTTAATGCGCAATGTGATTGGTCTGCCCTCGTTCGGTACCTTCATGCCGGTTTTGATCGCATTGGCGTTTCGAGAGACCGGATTGCTGGCCGGTCTGCTTCTGTTTGCATTCGTTGTCAGTATCGGTTTGATATTGCGGTTCTACCTGGCCAAGTTGCACCTGCTGCTGGTACCAAGACTGACGGCGGTTCTGATCATCGTTGTATTGCTGATGGTGGTCTTGAGTCTGTTCAGCCATCGGCTGGGCTGGGAAGTTGGGCTGTCGGTTGGTTTGTTTCCCATGGTCATCCTGGCGATGATCATCGAGCGTATGTCGATTGTCTGGGAAGAGCGCGGACCGAGTGATGCGCTGATGGAAAGTGCCGGTTCAGCTTTGATTGCGTCGTTGGCATTCCTTGCCATGACCAATCCATTGGTTCAGCACCTGTCGTTCGTGTTTCCGGAGTTGATGCTGGTCGCGCTGGGATTGACGATTATGCTAGGACGTTATTACGGTTACAGAATAAATGAGTTGATCCGGTTTCGGACCCTGGCCAGAAAACCGGCATGATCGGCTTCTATCGTCGCTTGAGCGCGAATGGGGTCATGGGCCTGAATGCACGCAACAGTCGTTACATCATGCCGCAGAATCCAAGGCGCTTCTATCGCCTGGTCGATAACAAGGTTTTGTGCAAGGAACGGCTTTTGGCACACCACGTTGCCGCACCGGTGCTGCTTGGCGAGGTCAGTAGTCAGTACGACGCGGGGCACCTGCACAAGACACTGTCAGGCTTCACAGAGTTTGTCATCAAGCCGGCTGCCGGCAGTGGCGGCGACGGGATCCTTGTTGTCACCGGCAGGCGTGACGAATACTGGCTGGGCGGTGGCGGCAAGTTACTGAGCCTTGGCGATATTCAATATCACGTTGCCGGCATCCTTGCTGGCATGTACTCGCTGGGGGGGCAGACTGATTCGGCAATGATCGAGGCGCTGGTCCACACCGATCCCTTGCTGCGTGAGATTGCCCCTGAAGGGGTTCCGGATATTCGGATCATCATCTACCGGGGTATCCCCGTAATGGCCATGACGCGGCTTCCCACCCGCCGCTCCGGCGGCAAGGCGAACCTGCACCAGGGCGCCATTGGAGCAGGCATCAATATGCTGACGGGCCAAACCCTGTCGGCGGTCATGAATTCAAGCGTAGTAACTGTCCATCCAGACACAGGAACCAGTGTGGTCGGGTTCCAGCTTCCCGACTGGGACAACTTGCTTGCCATTGCCGCCCGCTGCTACCAGGCTATACCCTTGGGTTACATGGGGGTCGATCTGGTGATCGACAAAGACCACGGTCCGCTGGTGCTTGAGATGAATGCCCGACCTGGTCTCGCGATTCAGATTGCCAATTCCGAAGGGTTGGCCCACAGGCTCGCGGCGATTGACCGGATTGAGGATCCAGAGCAAATGACCACAGAGGAGCGGCTTGACTGCTGCCAGCGCCTGGCCGAGGCCGGGTGGAGTAATCAGGCTAGCTAGCGCTCCCTTCAGCAACCTTTTCTACACCCGATTTCTGGTTCATGTCGTAGTACACATCCCGGTCAAGCTCGCCTTCGGAGTGGGCGACCACCATCGTCACCATCGCATCGCCACTGACGTTGACCGCAGTCCGGGTCATGTCCAGTACTCGATCCACACCCAGGATCAACGCGATTCCCTCGGCCGGCAGTCCTACCGATGCCAGCACCCCCGCAAGCAACACCAGCCCCACACCGGGTACGCCGGCCGCGCCGATCGAGGCCATGATCACCATGAGAACGATCATCAGGTATTGAGTGATGCTCAGGTCGATGCCGAAGTACTGGGCGATAAAGCCCGCGGCAATACCCTGCATGATTGCGGTGCCGTCCATGTTGATGGTGGCGCCCAACGGTACCGTGAACGAGGCGACCTTGTTGTCAGCCCCGAGGCGCTGCTCCACCGTCTTCAGGGTGACCGGGATGGTCGCACCGCTCGATGCCGTGGTAAAAGCGAATGCCAGCACCGCGCGCATTTTCGAGAAAAAGACAAGCGGACTCAAACCGGTCAGTAGCTTGAGCAACAGGGAATAGGTGACCGCGGCATGCAAAATCAGCACGAACAGGACCAGCAGCACATACTTCACCAGACCTTCGAATGTCGCCATGCCGGTTGTTGCGGCCAGGATCGTGATCAGCGCAAAAACACCGTAGGGTGCGAGTAGCATCACAAACCCCACCAGACGCATCACAACCACATTGAAGTCCGAAAAGAACTGGCCGATGCGCTCACCCGATCGACCGGCCAGCGCGATCGACATGCCGATCAGGATGGCAAAGACGATGATTGGCAGCATGTCGCCTTCGGCCATCGACTGAACCGGGTTGCGCGGCACCATGTTGATCAGCACTTCAGCAAACGATGGCTGCGCTGCGATCTCACGGGTTACGGCCGCGTCTGGATTGGCTCCGACGCCAGGCCTGACCAGAATGGCCGAAATTAGCGCCAGGATGATGGCGATTCCCGTGGTGAGCATATAAAGTCCCACCGCCTTGCCGCCAACTCGGCCCAGGCTTTTTGGATCACTGAGCGAACTGACCCCGGTAATCAGTGAAACAAACACCAGTGGTACCACCAGCATGCTCAGGAAACGGACGAACACCTCACCAATGACGCGAAACAGCCCATCAATGAAGTAGACCTGGACCCATTCTCGGTCGGCAATCGTCAGATTGAGCAATACGCCAAAAACCAGCCCCAGCCCCAGGGCGAGCAGGATGCGGTTCGAGAGTTTCTGATGGTCGAAGCTGGTGTCACTCATAGTTGTTTCAGGGCTCGCGGATTTCAAAGGGCTTCGAGAGGGTAGCGCAGACTGCCTGTCGGGTCTACTGTGAGAACGCGAGCTAGTGCTTACTGGTCAGGGGCCTTACAATTGGCGGTTTGGCCCCAGACACCCTTTCGTCATGAGTAATTCCGATTCGATCACCACACCGGCACACTTCATCCGTACCCGGATTCGCAAGGAAATCGAGGCGGGTCAGTATGATCAGGTTGTCACCCGGTTTCCGCCGGAGCCCAACGGTTTTCTACACCTCGGTCACGCCAAGTCGATCGTTTTGAATTTCGCCATGGCCGAAGGGTTCGGTGGATATACCAACCTGCGTTTTGACGATACCAATCCGGCCCGGGAAGAGCAGCGATTCATCGATGCGATCAAGGAAGACGTGCGCTGGCTCGGCTTTGACTGGAAAAACGAGTGCTATGCCTCGGACTATTTCGAGACGCTGTACCAGTATGCCTTGCACTTGATCGATCATGAGCTGGCCTACGTCGACAGCCAGGACGCCGATACCATCCGGGCCCAGCGCGGCACCCTGACCGAGCCGGGTATCGACAGCCCCGACCGCACGCGGTCGGCCAGCGAGAACCGTCGTATTTTCGAAGGTATGCGCGCAGGAGAATTTCCTGACGGGGCTTTCGTGTTGCGTGCCAGGATTGATATGGCCGCCCCCAATATCAACCTGCGCGATCCGGTCCTTTATCGCATTCGTCGCCAGCATCATCACCGGACCGGCGATCAGTGGTGCATTTATCCCACTTATGACTTTACTCATGGCCAGAGTGATGCCATCGAGCACATTACCCATTCGCTGTGCACGCTGGAATTCGAGGATCACCGCCCACTTTATGATTGGCTGATCGAGCATTTGCCAGTTCCGTCGCGACCCCACCAGATCGAGTTCGCCCGCCTGAACCTGGATTTCACCGTCCTGTCGAAGCGTCGTCTGACCCGCCTGGTCGAGGAAGGCCATGTTGCCGGCTGGGACGACCCACGTCTCCCGACCATTGCCGGTGTTCGCCGGCGTGGATTCACGCCGCAGTCCATCCGCGCCTTCTGTGGTGAGATCGGGGTCACCAAGTCCGAAAGCATCATTCCCTTTGGCATACTGGAGCGCAATCTACGCGATGACCTCAATGCCCGGGCACCCCGGCGCATGGCCGTGCTCAAGCCGCTGAAAGTTGTTTTGACCAATTTCCCTGAAGATCAGACCGAGTGGTTCGAGGCCGCCAATCATCCGCAGAATCCCGAGCTGGGTAGCCGGCCGGTGCCGATGACGCGCGAGATCTACATCGAGCAAGACGACTTTCTCGAAGACGCGCCAAAGAAGTTCTTCCGGCTGAAACCAGGCGGTGAAGTCCGTTTGCGCAATGCCTTCATTGCCCGTTGCGATGAAGTGGTCAAAAACGAAGACGGGGAGATCACTGAATTACGCTGCAGCTTCGACCCGGAGTCGCGCTCCGGACAGCCCGGTGCTGATCGCAAAGTCAAGGGGACCATACACTGGGTTTCGGCCGCGCACGCCATTCAGGCCGAAGTCCGCCTGTACGATCGTCTGTTCAAGGTGCCGCACCCGGGCGGCGACAAGCAAGTCGATTTTATCGATCACCTCAACCCAGAGTCATTGGAAGTGCTGACCCACGCTCAACTTGAGCCAGCACTCGCAAACGCCGAACCCGGCGAAGCTGTTCAATTCGAGCGCCTGGGCTATTTCGTCCCCGATCCTGACAGCACATCTGAAAAACCCGTATTCAATCGGGCAGTCACCCTGCGCGATACCTGGACCCGATTGGAAAAGGAACTCCGCGCCGCCGGCTGATTAGCCCTCCCGACCGAAACTGATCTTAGCCCAGGCAGACCGGGCTTGGCTGCGCAGCCAAATCGCCAGGACCAATGAAGAGGCAAAAACCGTGGGTCCGACCCAGCCTGAGCGGTCGGCGGAAAGGTGGTAGTCGTGAAAGATACCCGTGATCGCAACAAGCTGGATGGGGAGAAAGATGACTATCAGGACGATGATGCGCGGCACCACTCCCGCCACGCAGGTCAGCCACAGACCGGTGTAGATCCCCAGCAGGAGGACAACCCAACAAGTCAGCAGTCCGTGCAGCCATAGCCCCCACATCGGATTTCCCGCCCACAAGCCGGACGCCAGCAGCGTCGCCGAAAGGGCCACTAGCAGCCAGATCCCGACTCTCCAGCAACTGAGTTCAGCGTGGAGGAACAGGTGTTCGCGAACCCACCCGGGCAGGATGGCCAACCGCCGCAGCAGTTTGGGCCCTGAGCTGAGCAGTTCGCTCAGCATCGCCAGAATTCCGACACCGGTAAACAAGACCAGGTAACCCGCCACCTCGATTTGTCGGCTTGGACTGATGCGCGGAAACACATCGTTGCCATCCGCCGCGTAAGCCAGCAATACACCCATGATGCCGCCCGCGGCGACATTGAGCAGAGAAGGCCAGAGTTTCAGTAGATGGCCTGGACGATGGGGTTGGCGACCACCAATCTTTGCGCGTGAGCCGGATTCGCTCATCGGATCAGCAACCCATGAACGATCCAACGGCCTTGTTTTACTGTAGACGGCGCAAGCCAGCAGCAGCCAAAGCGCGGCTAACACTGGTGACCAGGTGCTGCTCCAGATAATGACCGGATCCAGATCCTCCACGGCGATCCACAGCATCAATATCAACGGCACCGGTAGTATCCACGCAGGCGGCAAGCTCAGTCCCATTCCAAGACCAAAGGCGGCAGCCGCAAGAAGCGCCAGCAGGCTCTCAGGTCGCCAGCCATCCAGGACCCCAAGCAAAGCAACCAGGCAGATCAGCACGGCGCCAACCGCCTGCGGAGCCGTTCTTGAAAAGCCTGGCAGCACATGGGCAAGAGCGCGGGACCGGCATCGCCTCAGTACCACCCCCAGGGCCGTTGCAAGCACGATCAGTGCCCCGGCGCCAGCTGACGCGCCCAGTCCGATGCCAACTGAGTCAAGCGCCCATGCTCCCCAGGCCAGCGTCAGCATTGTCAGCGCCAAGTGCCACCGAATCGTGGCCTTCAGCAGCGGCAGCGCCAGTTTCAGACCGGTGGCCATTTACAAAAGCTCCAGCGCGATCTGTTCGAGATTCAGCGCTTTGATGTGCAATTGCGGTCCAAAGCGATCTTCCAGCGCCGTCAACGTCTCGATTCCTGGATGACGTGCGACCATCACCGTGCCCCATTCATCCTCTCTATGATTGACGATGCCCTGCAATTCCGGCAGTGTTCGGGCGGCATCGCCCTGGAACGCCAGACAAATCACGCCATCTTTCAATTCGTCGAGCCGCTCGTCGATGATCAGTTCACCTTTCCGCATCAGCCAGATACGATCGGCCAGACGTTCGACGTCACCGAGCAGATGCGACGACAGCACCATCGTCCGCTCACCGTCACAGGCCAACTCCACCAGTTCACCCAGAAATTCGCGCCGTGAAACCGGATCCAGCGCCGACGCTGGTTCATCGAGCAGCAAGACCGTCGGCCGATGGACGATGGCAAGCAGTATCCCGAGCTTCTGACGCTGGCCCCGGGACAGAGAAGCCACCCGCTGCGAGAGCGGAATGTCCCAGCGCCCGGCCAGCTCGAGGGCGCGCTGCCGGTCCCAATGCCGGTAGTGCGCCCCGACCACATCGATGTGATCGGTCACTTTCATCCAGCCAAACATTTCGTCATCCTGAAAAACGAAACCCAATTGTTCGCGCAGGCTGTCGGGCAGACGCCGGCTTTCATGACCCAACAGCTGGCTGGACCCTGTATCGGGTACGACCAGGCCAGCCAGGACTTCCAGTAGCGAACTCTTGCCGGCGCCGTTGCGACCGATCAGTCCAATGATTTCGCCGCTGCCAACCGTTGAACTGACGTTCTTGAGCGCCTGAGCCAGTCCGAACCTCAGATTCAAATTCTCTATATGAATGCAGGGGTCTTTCATGCTTCCTCCTTGTCCATCAGTTCAACCAGCAGGGTGACCACCTCGTCTGGACTCAGCCCCAGCTGGCGCGCTTCACGGGCGACCTGCTCAAGGCATGGCTGGAGCAGGCAAAGTCGCTGCCGAGCAGAAGATTCAGTCGCCAGTCCGGCAGCCACGGTCATGGGTTTGCCGCGCCGTCGTACCAGGAGACCTTCAGCCTCCAGCAGCGAATAGGCGCGCGAGACGGTCATGGGATTGATCGTATGTTGCTCAGCAACCTGGCGGACAGAGGGCAGTGCATCCCCTGGTCCGAGTAGCCCGCCATTGATCTGGCGCCTGAGCTGCTCAACGATCTGGCGATAGATCGGAGTGCTGGATTCGCTTTGAAGATCGAAATACATGCCCGCTCGTTAATAAAGCTTGTATGGGTGTATCACTACTATAATACACCGTCGGGCATGTCAAGCGTGTGGCGGCCTGCCATTTGCCAAGAGCGATTCGTCAAGTGCAAACCTCGCAATTGCTAAATTGTTGTTTCTGAAAGCAACAGTGCCTTAACCCCTCGTTAATGGAGGCCCCGCTATAGTCCGGTGTCGACCAATAACGATGGCCACAGAGCCACCAGCAAGAGATTCCCCGTGTCGCACCAGCACCCCGTAGTCTGTGACACCAGATATCTGCTGGCCTCGGACCGAAGGCCAGAACCAGCCCGACAAACTTGACCAGGCCGGTCACCCAGAGTAGCGTGACCGGACTATTCCCAAAAACGACCAGCAAGCGCAGGACTCCCATACCATGTTCAACAAACGCGAAAACAACCAGACCAGCGACGCCGAAACCATCTCCGCCGAAACACCGCGCCGCGAAACGTCAAACCCCCCATCCTTATCCGGTCGCGGCAGCGCCGTGATCGGCGCATCGATCCATATCGACGGCACCTTGCGTGGAGACGAAGATCTTCTCATTGAAGGCAAGGTCAAAGGCACCGTCGAGCTGAAGAAAAACAGCGTGACGATAGGCTCCAAAGGCGAAGTGAAAGCCGATATCTATGCCCACACCCTGTTCGTCGACGGAAGGATCGACGGCAACCTGTATGCGGCCGAGCGCGTGGTGATCCGCAAGAGCGCCCAGGTTCGCGGCAGTATCTGTTCACCGCGCGTCAGCCTTGAAGACGGCGCCCGCTTCAATGGCTCGATTGATATGGACCCGCAAGCCGAAGCGCTTACAAAGGCCTTTTCCGGCAGGAACGCCAGCAACCAGGCGTCGTCAGTCGAGCCGAGTAAGCCCGTTTCGGTGCCACAATCCAGTTCCGGTTCCGGAAACGATGACAGCAAGCAGAAGCATCAGCAGCACGCAAAAAGTCAAGCCTGAAGCCGCCTTCTCGCAGTCTTTCCGCTTTCCTGACTCATGTCTGCCTCGATGGCGGTCCAGGTCGATGACATCGCGCCCGTAGCATTACGGGCGCCTTTGTTTGAGTCTCTTGTGGGGGGGCTCGATGATGACCAGCGTCATGTCGTGATGGACCTGGGGCCGGCCCGTGCCGGTATGATTGATCGGCTTGCCCAGGCACGATGCCGCCTCGACATCGTCAACCTCCCCGAAGGTCTGGAGGAACTCCAGGCCATGGAGGATCCGAATCGGATCGAACAGGCATTCAGGCGTTTGTTGCCGCCAATGAAAGGCGAACGGATCAACGTTGTCTTCTGCTGGAACCTGCTGAATTACATGCGCCCCGATCTGATCGGAGTATTGATGAGCGTGGTGATGGAACGACTGGCGCCTGGCGGGCGCGTCCATGCCTTGATCGAGTATCAGGCCACACAGATGCCTGGCAGTCCCGGGTTGATTGCACCAGGCGAAGACAACACCCTGAATATAGAGGCTTCCGGAAGCCCCACTGTGAAGGCTCCTCGCTATAGCTATGGTGCTCTTGAAAAATTGATGCCAGGGCTCAAGTCCGAACGGGCCATGCTGCTCGGTAACGGCATGCAGGAATACTTGTTCAAGCACACCCTCCGCGGATGATTCGGAACGCCGGCCAGAGACTGACCGGCGCCGAGGACCGATTTAATCGAGCTGGTCGAGGGTCACGACCAGATCGTGTCGCGAAACATCGATATTCCAGAAGGTATAGCTGTCGCCATCTTCATCGACCAGGCGGATGTCGAAAATCGGGCTGTGGTAACCAGTCAACGTCACGCGCTGGGTGCTGCCATCGCGCAGCACGTCGTTTCCGAGTACATCTTCTTCCCAGCTTTTTGCGGTTCCCGGGCTGACATACATGTACATGATGGTGTAGCCGGTCTGGTTGCTGATATCGACATAGTAGTCGCGGGCAAATGCCTGCGCGGAGATCAATGCGCCGATCAAGGCTGCAGTGATAAAAGCAAAACGGATTTTCATGTTGATTTTCCTGAATGCGGACAAGTTCCAGAATCAGGGCAGTTCGGACACGATGGTACGAACGATACCCCCCTTTTGATATGGATAGAACCTTCGCCTGGCGGGCTGCAGGTATATCCACACGTGGGGAGTATGCGGCCGGACAGCGTTGCGGTCAATCAGAATTCATGAAGCCAACCGGGGAGATACTGGAACAAAAAGGGAGGCAATCGGCCTGTTCAATAACCAGTCATTTCTTCGGCCCCAAACGACCAAAATAGAAGATCCCGACAGCCAGCCACCCCATCATCAGCAGTACGGACAGGCGGCACGCGGCAGTGGCACCAGCAGGCACTGCAAACGATGTGAATCGCGGATACATCCCATGCCAGCCTCCGAAATCCGCCAACGCCTTCAATAATTTGGGACAGCGTGCGACCGGCTCGGTTTCTCTTGCTCCAGGTTCCTGCCGCAGTCTGCCCATTTTGCTAAAGTTGATCGACGGAATGCTAGCTAATCAGGTGAACGCCCATGTTGTGTCTTCAAGGCAGTAGGGGGCATTGCAGCTTCGTACCTCAGGGAGCGCGGGCCTGATGCCCCTCGCCCTGCTGCATCTGGCTGTCGCATTGGCCATCGGCCTGCTGATCGGGCTGGAGCGCGGCTGGAAGCGCCGGGAGGCCGAAGAGGGTGAGCGGGTCGCCGGGGTGCGGACCTTCGGCTTGATTGGGCTGCTCGGCGGCGTATCGGGCTTGCTCGGTGAAAAATTCGGTGCGTTGTTGCCCGGGATGGTTTTCGTCGCCCTCGCCGGCATCCTTGCCACCGCCTACGTGGTCAACCTCGGACGCGGCGGCAAATTCGGCATCACCAGCCTGGTTGCCGCGACCGCAACCTTTCTGCTTGGCGTGCTGGCGACAACCGGCGAACTGGTGGCCGCCTCGGCCAGCGCCGTCATCATGGCCCTGTTGCTGGGTCACAAGGCCCGGCTGCATCACTGGGTCAGGGCGCTGACCCAGTCGGAGCTGGCCGCCAGCTTCAAGCTGCTGCTGATATCTGTTGTGATGCTGCCGGTGTTGCCCAATCAGGGGCTAGGGCCATGGGAGGCGCTCAATCCCTTCGTAATTTGGTTGATGGTGGTATTGATTGCTGCCATTTCCTTCGTGGGCTATTTCGCGGTTCGCATCGCCGGGCCGCGCCGGGGCATGGTGTTCACTGGCCTGTTCGGCGGCCTGGCCAGTTCGACCGGGGTGACCCTGCACTTTTCCAGGCTCGCGGCCCGCGGACCCGGTCCCTCGCCCATCCTTGCCGGCGGGATTCTCCTGGCGTGCGGCACGATGTACCCGCGGATGCTATTGCTCGCAAGCGCCTTCAACCCGGCGCTGTTCCGGCCGCTATTGTTGCCGGCCCTGATCATGGCGTCCATTACCTACCTTCCGGTCGCGCGCTACCTGCGCCGTCCAGCAGAGCGCGATGATGACGACCAGGTGACGGTCCCGAAGAACCCGGTCGAACTCAAGACCGCTCTCGTGTTTGGTTTGCTGCTGGCGGTGATCATGCTGCTGGGTCGGGCGATGACCGAGTGGTATGGCGATGCGGGCATCTGGCTGCTGTCGGCGGCCTCCGGCATTGCCGATGTTGATGCCATCACGCTGTCACTGGCCCGAATGAGTGCCGAAGGTCTGGTCGGTCCCGTTGCAGCCATGGGCATTGTCATCGCCGCTGCCGTCAATTCGCTGGTCAAGGGCGCGATGGCCACTGTCATCGGTGGCCGTTCACTCGGCTGGTACGTCGGCCTGCCGCTGTTGCTTGCAGCGACGGGTGGGCTGTTGCTGGCCTGGCTCGGTATGGCCGTTGCGTGAGGCGCGCCTTTACTATACTAGTGGGCCTTCCGCGAAGTGTCTTTTCTCCATGCTCAGCTATCGTCACGGTTTTCATGCTGGCAATCCGGCCGATGTGTTCAAGCACATGGTGCTGCTGACCCTGATCCGGGCCATGCAGGCCAAGCCGGCCGGCATACGCTTTCTTGATACCCATGCCGGTGCCGGCTTGTATGACCTGGACAGCGATATCGCACTGAAAACCCGTGAATTCGAGCGTGGCATCGCCAGGCTGTGGTCCCAGGATGACCTTGCCGAGCCGATTTCCGACTACCTGGCCGAGGTCAGGCGTCTGAACCCGGATGGCCAATTGCGCTTCTATCCCGGATCACCAACGCTGGTCCGGCAACTCCTTCGGCCCCAGGATCGTTTGATTCTTTGTGAACTCCACCCGGCCGAGCAGGCGGCATTGGCCGGCCAGTTTGGCGGTGATCGTCAGGTGACAGTACACGCCGGCGACGGCTACGGCGCGCTGGAGCGCTACCTGCCACCGCCCGGCGGCCGCGGACTTGTCTTGATCGACCCATCCTTCGAAATCAAAACCGAAATTGAAGACATGACCACAGCCTTGGGAAAAGCGCTTCGCCGCTTTGGTCACGGTGTCTACGCCATCTGGTATCCGCAGATCGAGGGCCGCGAAATCCGGGTCGAAACGATCCCCGAAATCCTGGGCCTGACGGGGGAGGCCTGGCTTGATCTTTCGATCGAATTTCCCGCCGAGCAACGACTGGGTCGAATGACCGGCTGCGGCATGGCCATCATCAACTGCCCCTTCCGGGCCCGGCAGATTCTGGTTGAATGTGCTTTTCTCTCCTCTGTGCCTCTGGTGCGCCAGGCAAAGCCTGATTCACCCTGCGATCTGAAAGGAGATCGTCCATGTAGTTATCCGTAACCTGAACCATAATGTGCGCCGCCGTCCCTGCCACCTGCGACGTCGCAGCCAGCGGCCCTTTCGTCCTCCCGACGGGGTCACGCTTTACCGACACCTGGCCGACATCGGCCTCGTGTATTTGTAGCTCGGCGCTGGTTGCCCTGTGCAAGCCTGTGACCAATCCACCGGGAGCGCCGGATGCGGGAAATCCGCACGTCCGGTGCGACGAGGGCATGGCTTTCCTTTGCCGAGTTCCTCGCCTACTCTACTGGTGAGCTTTTCTTGTTCGGGGCGCCGTTGAGCAATTGATCCATGATCCGGTCCTTGTCGTCCCACAGGCCGTTGATCCACTCCTGGAAACGCTGGCGAAAATCCGGATCAGCCTGGTAGTCACCCTGCAGGAACTCCTGCGGAATTGGCAGCAGGCGGATATGCACGCGGATTTCGGAAATGCGGTTGGCGAACAGATCGCCCAGCGTGTTGTTGCCGTCGGGATAGGCCAGCGTGACATCGACCAGGGTGTCGAGTGTCTCGCCCATGGCGTCGAGGGTGAACGCCGTGCCGCCGGCGCGGGGTTTGAGCAGGTGGCGAAATGGTGAGCCCTGCTTTTGCTGCTTGGCCGGCGTAATACGGGTGCCTTCAACAAAATTGACGATCGAGACCGGGATATGGCGAAATTTGGCGCATGCCCTGCGGGTGGCCTCGACATCGCGGCCGGCCAGTTCCGGTCGGCGTTGAACCTGGTCGTGCGAGTAGCGCTTCATGAAGGGAAAATCCAGTGCCCACCAGGCCGGGCCCAGAATCGGCATCCAGATCAGTTGGCTCTTCAGAAAAAAACGCAACATGGGCAGGCGGTGATTGAACAGTTTCTGCAACACCGGAATATCGACCCAGCTGACATGGTTGCAGATGACCAGAAAATGTCCTTGCGGTTGTGGCGCTGGCAGTCCTGTCACGGTAATTCGGGTGTCGGTCAACCGATCCATCATCCAGCTGTTGACGTCAACCCAGCTCGCCGCGATGGCCATCAGCCAGCGGTCGATCGGCCCACGCAGCCGGGCTGAACGGAAGACCAACTTGAGCAATGTGACCACCATCAACGGTGTCACATGGACAATTGAATTCAATATCAGGAGAGTTGCCGCGAACACAGTGGTTGCCGTGGCGCGCAAGCTGGTTTTTACCCTCGGTTTCATGATCAGGATTTTCGCACACTCCGCCCTTTGCGGGTCCGGCTTGGAGGCTTTCCAGGGCGTCAGCCGTCCGGGTCCGTGCCTTCCATGCTCGGGCGCATTTGTTTTTCGACAGTGATATCGGTCAGCGTGATCAAAACGCCGTCGATCATGTTGTCCATCCGTCGATAAGGTGAAATCCGTACCGCGAACCAGTGGTCGTCATCGGTCTGTACCTGGCGCTCACGCACCTCCAGGTCGCGCAGGGTTTCGATCGCATCGTCGTGCAGTTGGGGGTTCTGCAGCCGCGTGGTCAGGTCCGTCAGCGGTCGGCCGATATCCGTTTCGCGCAGATTGACCACCTTGGAAGCCAGGTTGGCTGGCGGTGATGGATTCGGGATACTTGCCCTGGCGCGCCGCGGCAATGGCATCCGGGCTCAGGTCGGAGGCGAAGATTTGCAGGCTGAATTCATCGGGACGCCCCAGCTTGTCCGTGGCTTCGGCAAACGCCATGGCCAGCGAATAGGGCTCCTCGCCAGTCGAGCAGCCAATGCTCCAGGCGCGCAGGGCGCCGTTCGACTCCGGCCGCAGCAGCAGCCTGGGCAAGCTCACCCTGATCAGATACTCCCAGACCGGCGGGTCGCGAAAGAAACTGGTCACGCCGATCAGCAACTCCTTCAACAACAGGTCGATTTCCTGCGTGTTGTGGGTCAGGAAATCAACGTACTGCGCCATGCTGCCCGCGCCGTGAATGGCCATTCGCCGCTCGATGCGGCGCTGCAGGGTGCTGGTCTTGTAAAGTGAGAAGTCATGGCGGGTATGTTGATGGACGAGCTTGATAACGGCCTGCAATGAGCTTGGCTTTGATTTCGGGCGAATCGCATTTTCGACCGGGTCGACCGGTTTCGGCGCCTTGGCCAGGTACTGGTGGATCCTGGCGAACACGTCCCCCGGCGCAACAACGTAATCGGCCAGACCGGCGTCAATGGCATGTTGCGGCATGTCGCCGAATTCGGCTGTCGCCGGATCCTGAACGACGCACAGGCCTCCGACGGCCTTGATGGCCTGCATGCCAATCGTGCCGTCCGATCCCATGCCCGACAGAATCACCGCGATGGCGTTTTCTCCCTGCGCCCGCGCCAGCGAGGAGAAAAGCACGTCCACCGGCAAGCGCTTGCTGCGTGGACCGACCGGGGTCGCCAACTGCAGGCGATTGTCGACCACGCTCAATTCGCTGTTGGGCGGGATGACATGGACCGAGCCGGGCTCCACCCAGACGCCATGCTCCGCCGCGGCCACCGGCATGGCGGTATAGCGCTGCAGCAGTTCAGGCAACAAGCCTTTCTGGGTCGGATCAAGATGCTGAACAACGATAAAGGCCAGGTCCGTATCCGGTGGGGTCTGTCCGAAAAATCGTTGCAGGGCGTCGAGACCGCCAGCGGAGGCCCCCAGGCCCACGATGCGAGGCTGATCAGAGGCTGTGGGCTCAGGTGCGTTCACGCCGTCAATGGTTTCCTGCCGTTCGGAGTCTCGATGGCCGATCAGTTGCCCGGCTCCGTGGCGATCTCGGTTGCGATGAGGAAGATGCTATCGTCATCGGGCGAGCCTGCAGTGGTCAATCGCAACCACTGACCGGTTCTCTTGAATTGCACGCAGACTGGTTCGTTTTGGCCCAACAGCCGTGCCAGCGCGGGTCGGGAATCCGGTGTAATCAGATCGCTGAACGCCAGCCCCGCCAGCTTGTCGGCGGCGGTTTCGCTCAGGGCGACGGCGGTCGCATTGGCCGAGGCGATTCTGCTGTCCGGGTGCAGCACGAAGTAGCCGGCGGGCGCATGCTCGAACAAGGCCTGATAGCGGGCCAGTCTTGAATCGGACCACGAAGAATCAATTTTGTTAAAAATGTCGGTTAACGCACCGAACATGATCTCGCCATACCCCAATATTCAATCCCAGCAAATTCGCTTTTTTTCCATTGAACCAGGAGGCAAATTTCATGGGCATTATTGTTTGGCTTATTGTCGGCGGCATTGTCGGTTGGCTTGCCAGCCTGATCATGAAAACCAATGAGCAGCAGGGT
Source organism: Wenzhouxiangella sp. (assembly GCA_041747995.1). Lineage (GTDB taxonomy): Bacteria > Pseudomonadota > Gammaproteobacteria > Xanthomonadales > Wenzhouxiangellaceae > Wenzhouxiangella. The sequence continues at coordinate 5,026 of JBGTEC010000264.1, read as the reverse complement.
ATCATCCTCAACATTATTGTTGGTATCGTTGGTGCGTTGATCGGTGGCTGGCTAATCGCGCCCATGGTGGGTACCGGCGGCATCGGCGAGGGCATTACCCTGGGCAGCTTCCTGGTCTCCCTGCTTGGCGCGATCATCCTGCTGGCGATCGTCAACCTGATCCGCACCGGCACCGCGCGCGGCGGGAGCGGCCGGAAGGGCTCGACTGGTAGCGGTTGAGCAGTCAGGCGGGCAGCTGAAAGATTTGACCGACCAGCGAGTCCCTGTGCCAAATCATTCGGCGACTCGCTGGAGGCCGCGGCGCTTTTGCTTGATCGCATACATGGCCTGGTCGGCCCGCTTGAGCAGTTCGGCCAGGTCTTCCCCCTGCCAGCGAACGACGCCGATGCTGGCCCCGCCATAGTCGATACGCACTGTGCCGAGATCGTGCTCGCCGATAATTGCCTGATCGATTCGATCGGTCAGGTTCCGGGCAATGTCGTGGCCTGGCCGTGAGGGCCCGGCGGTGGTGACGACGACGAATTCATCACCACCGATGCGCGCAATCATGTCGTCGCTGCGTAACTGGTTTTGCAGACGCCGGGCCAGTGAAATCAGAAGCAGGTCGCCGGCCTCGTGCCCATGTACGTCATTGATTCGCTTGAAGCCATCAAGATCGACAAAGGCCGCGAACACCTGGTCGCCGCTACGTGCGGCCATCGCAAGAGTGCGCTCCAGAGTATCGTTCAGGCTGCGCCGGTTGGCCAGCCCGGTCAACGGGTCCCGACTGGCCTGAATGGACAGGTCCTGGTTCGTCGCCTCCAACAGGCCCTGGTGACACAGGCGGTCGGCCAGCATCGACAGAAAATTCGAGCAGTTGGCGAGCATCTGGTCGTCACGGCGCTCCAGTGCTTCGCCGGAGTCGGCCAGCAGCACGATCCCCGCTTCCAGTCCTGACAGGGTCGCGGCAGTCAGCAGCGCGGTCGGTCCGTCGGCGGCCAGTCCCTGCTGGGCGCGCAACTGGCGTACCGATTCTGTCATCTGATTGGAGCTGAGAAGTGGGTGATGATGTTCATCATGCAGCCGCGATATGGCCTCACCGACGGCCAGCGTGATCGCCTCGACCAATGCCGGGTCGGAGGATTCCACGGCCTGGATCACCCGGTATTCATCGTCCTTGCATTCAAAGGTGATGACCCGTTGCCAGGGTGGCATCTGGGCAAGCAAGGCGGCGGTTTGCTGCAATGCCGGCATCAGCGCGCGGGCATCCAGGCACAATCGACCCACCTCGGCAACCAGGGCCATGCGCGTATAGCGCTCTTCGGCGAACTGGCGGCGGTCCTCGACCTCGATCTGGCGGCTGATCAGGCTGGACAGCAATTCCATCGCCGAGAGCGTATCCGGCGAAACCTCTATCTTCGCCGCGCTGGCAGCACATAGCGTGCCGAACATCGTGCCATCGGCAAACTGCACTGGCACGCTGACAAAGCTTCTCAGGCCCAGCTCGGCAGCAACAACCGCATCAGGCCAGGTGTGGCGAATGTCGCTGCTGGCGAAGTGCTGGCCTTCCAGGGCGCGACGATACAGCGAGTCGCCCCAAGGCACGCTGAGGTCCTCGGGCAGGTCCAGTTCGCCGCTATTGCGTGCGTAGAGGATGTGTTGACGATTCGAGTGGTACTCGAATCGGGTCAGGTAGCTCGAATCCATCCCGGTCAATTTCTCGACCAGGGCCAGCAGTTTGCGGGTCAACTCTTCCAGGGAATCCGAGAATGGCCCTGGGCCTGTGGTTGGTGACTTTGATTCTGGCACCATGCTGGTGTTCTCCGTTGTTCGAGCAAGCGGCTTCTTTTGGCCACTATGCGCGAACTCAGACTACAGTTTTGCAGCTTCCCGCGCCAGACTTCACCGCAAATCAGCCACTATTGCCAATTGGGTTCGATATCGTACGGTAGCGCATCACCGTGGGTGGCTACAGTCTCGGAATGATCCGCGTTGCTGTTATCCAGGCTGTGTTTGCCGTGCTCCTGCCGGGGTTGGTGGTTGCGGCCACCACACCGCCGCTTGTTCAACTGCCTCAGGATGCGGAGGAACGGCCTGAGCCGCCGGGTATTGTCGATGTCGTACCGCAAGCGTCCGACGAGGCAATCGCCGCCCGACTGCAGCGTATTCTGGTGGCAACCGGCTGGTACGAGCGGCCGATCGTCCGGGTCGATGAAGGCGTCGTATTCTTGTATGGCCGTGTTCATCGTCAAACCCACCGCCAATGGGCGGGCGACCTGGCCCGCAGCACCCAGGACGTGGTCGCGGTGGTCAATCGCCTGGAACTGATCGAGCCGTCGGTCTGGGATCTGAGCCCGGCACTGACCGGCCTGAAGCAGCTAGCTCGGACGGTGCTGAGAAGCTTGCCGTATGTAGTCTTCAGCCTGCTGTTTCTTGCCCTGGCCTGGTACCTGGCCGTGCTGGCGACGCGGCTGCTTCGCTGGGCCACCCGCAATAGAAGAAAGAACATGTTGCTGACCGACGTGTTCGCCCGGGGTGGCGGCATCCTGGTCTTCATTGCCGGCCTGTACAGCATATTCCACGTGGCAGGTCTGACCAATGTCGCCCTGGCCGTACTGGGGGGAACGGGCCTTGCCGGCATTGCGCTCGGTATCGCCTTCCGGGACATCACCGAGAATTTTCTCGCCAGCATTTTCCTGAGCGCCCAGAACCCGTTCCGGACCGGCGATCTGATCGACGTGGGCGGCACCCGCGGTTTCGTCCAGACCATGACGATTCGGGCAACGATTCTCATGACACTGGACGGCAATCATGTGCAGGTCCCCAACGCCACCATCTACAAGAGCGACATCACCAACTTCTCCGCCAATCCGAATGACCGGATGGAGTTTGGTGTCCCGATTGGCCTGAATGACTCCATCAGCGCCGTGCAGGAGATTGGCCTCGAGGTGCTCACTGGGCATCCTGCGGTTCTGGAAAATCCGGAACCATGGGTGGTGGCCGAGGAAATCCGCAACGCGGCCGTGCTGATTCGGTTCTCGTTCTGGTTTGATTCGCGAAAGACCAACGGCTTGCAGCTGCGCTCGGCCCTGATCCGGCTGACCAAGCGCGCGCTGCTGGCCGCCGGCATGACGATTCAGGCCGAACAGCGCCAGCTCGTGGAGCAGACGGCGGCTACGGCGGTGGAAGAATCGGCAGAGGCCATGACCGCCTCCGAAGCCGTGACCCGTCCGGAAAGCGAGGTCATCCGCGACCAGGCCGCACTTGCGCCAACGCCGGAAAAGGGTGAAAACCTGCTTGATCAGTGAGCTCGCCGACTTGCCGCAAGCGCCGCCAGGGCTTATCTTGAGCGGCTTGATAATCAGGAGTTAGTTTCGATGCCAAGCTTTGACGTGGTTTCCGAAGTCGATCACCATGAACTGGCCAACGCAGTCGATCAGGCCAATCGCGAAGTGACCACCCGTTTCGATTTCAAGGGAACAGATTCATCCTTTGATCTCAATGACAAGGTCATTGCGATGAAGACCGAGTCGGAATTCCAGCTCAGCCAGATGCTGGATATTCTCTATGCCAAGCTGGCCAAGCGCGGCATCGACCTGGAATGCGTGGAAACCGACGAGCCGGTCATCATGGCCAAGACCGCGACCCGCAATGCCACCATCCGCGAAGGCATCGACACCGAACTGGGCAAGAAAATCGTCAAGCAGATCAAGGCCGCCAAGCTCAAGGTCCAGGCCAGCATCCAGGGCGACCAGGTGCGCGTCACCGGCAAGAAACGCGACGACCTCCAGGAAGCCATCGCCCTGCTCAAGAACGCCGAACTCGACTTGCCGCTACAGTTCAAGAACTTCCGGGATTAAAGGCAAAAGCGTTCACCACAGAGGCACGGAGTCACAGAGGGTTTTAAACTATGAAAAAACAATACTTTATCTTGCTTTTCTCTGTGACCTCCGTGCCTCTGTGGTGAGCTTTTTTTCGGATGTGGATTACTGGGACTTCACCGGCGGTGGATTCTTGAGGATCTGGCGCAGGCGTTGGAAGTCGGGTTTGTTGATGTTGTCGGGGAACAGCCAGACGCGGTGGGTGCCGTGTTCGTCGGCCATGCTGAAGCCGACCAGCAGACCGGTATTGAGCAGGCTGCGCTTGAAGTGACCGCTGTGACGCTGCTTGCCATGGCCCAGCAATACTACTTGGTCACCGGCCTGGGAAACCACGACCTTTCGCCACGGCACCCGGTTGAAGCGCTGCAGCCGCCAGGCCCAGACCAGGCCGATGATGACGGCGGCGACCAGAAACACGACCAGGGAAGGGCGGAGGTAGAACACGGCCGCCAGCGCGATGCCGGCAATCAAGGTCGCCAGACCCTGGCCGAGCAGGGATGGCTTGATATCGAGAGTCAGCGCGCCGGTTGTTTTCATCCTTCGATTGTAGCCTGCTCTGACATGAATTTGACAGCGCGATAAGCAGAACCCGGTCTGTGCCAGCAGGGCCGGCGCCCTGCTGGCACAGCGGCTACTGACGGATGATTGCCGGTTTCATTGGCGCCAGCAGGGCGATGACCTGGTTTTCAAGGCCGTAAGGCACGCCGGTGGCGCGCATGCCGTTCTGGAAATCTTCCACCAGGGCGTTGAATTCGGCCGCGGTGATGTCCAGTCCGAAATGCGAGCTCTGCATGTCCATGCCCTGGTAGATGCATGGGCCCCCGGCCAGTTGGCAGATCTGATCGGTGAGCTGGAGTTTGAGATTGAGGATGTCGGTATCGTCGAAATGAAAGGCGATGAGGTCGTTGACCAGTATCCGCTCGACGCTGTTGTCGACAAAGCGTTCGATCACTTCACGGCCGCCGAGGCGCTGATACAACGAGGTGCTGGCCGTGCTGACCTGTTCGTAAACGGTGCGGTCGTAGTTCTTGAGATACTCTCTTGCATGTCAAGTTTCCTGCGGTCGAATAGCGAATAATTTTTCGCTATTGAAAGTCGATCCAGTCTGGATACATGCCCACAGCCCGGTCAACAGTTTGCGTTGGACGGCGCATAGGGCCTGCATC
>JBGTEC010000263.1:0-4694 GCA_041747995.1 Wenzhouxiangella sp. | reverse complement strand
CGATTACATGGAAAAGCATTTCGATCAACATATTTCACGCCAGTTCAACCAGGAACTGGACATGCTGCGCCAGGATGTCATGGCCATGGGCGGGGTGGCCGAGGAAATGGTACGCGAGGCGATCCTGGCCGTTGTCGATGGCGATACCGCGCGCGCGCATCGGGTCATCGACATGGACCACCAGGTCAACGAGATGGAAAAGGAGATTGACGAGCAGTGCACCATGATCCTGGCTCGCCGTCAACCCACCGCCAGTGACCTGCGGCTGGTGATCGCCATCATCCGCACCGTCAACGATCTGGAGAGGGTCGGCGATGAGGCTGAAAAAATCGCCCGCATGGCCGTCCGCCTGGCCGATGAGGACCGGCCGCGCGGCAACTACCGTGAACTCGACAATATGGCCACGACCGTCCGCACCATGGTTCATGATGCCCTCGATGGCTTTGTCCGCATGGTGCCTGACACTGCGGTCGCGCTGGTGCGCGAGGACGAGAAGGTCGACGCCGAATACGAAGGCCTGCTGCGCCAGTACTACACCTACCTGGTCGAAGACCCCCGCAACACCCGCCGCGTCCTCGATTGCATCTGGATCGCCCGCTCCCTCGAACGCATCGGCGACCACGCCAAGAACATCGGCGAGTACATCATCTACCTGGTCGAAGGAAAGGACCTGCGCCACGCGCCAAGGGAAGAACTGGAGCGGACGCTGGAGAAGAGCGGCGAGAAAAAAAGGTAAACCCTTTCGACGTCACCCCAACACACTCGCCATGGCCACCAGGGCGGCGACCAGGGCGGCGGTCATGCTGGCCAGCGCCAGCAACTCACCCGCCAGCACCCCCATCAGGGTGAGCCGCTTTCTGGCAATGTCGAAGCGCGATTGACGCGGGCGGGCCTGGTTATTCTGGATCTGCTTTTGCATGAGAAATGTCCGTCACGTAGGTCAGTGACTGCATTCAACCACGCATCTTTCTCAAAAGCTGAGAACAGACGGAAACCGGAAACCGGAAACCGGAAACCGTCCTTGAATTCTTTCCCCTTTCCCCTTTCCCCTTTCCCCTTTTCCCTTTTCCGTTTCTACCTTTCCCCGCCTTCAGGCCGCCACTTCCGCTTTCCTCGCCGGGCCGTTGAGCAAGGCGTCTCGGGTGGCTTCGACGATCAGGTCGACTTCGGCGCTGGTGATGCCGAAAGTCGGGGTATAGCGCAGGGAGTTTTCACCACCGTGAATGACGTTGATGCCGTTGAGCCGCAGGTACTCTTCGGTCGAGTTCTCGCCATATGCCCGGTAGCGGCTACCGTCGAGTTCGACTGAAAACAGCAGGCCGGTGCCCTGGACCTTGGTGATGCGACCGTCCAGTTCGTCTTTCAGTTGGTTGAATTTTTCGATGAACTCCTCTCCACGTTCGACGATATTGCGGCGCAACTCCGGAGTGACGGCGTTCAGGACGACGGTGCCGACATCGAGCGCACGCGGGTTGGCGGTCATCGTGTTGCCGTACACGCCTTTCTTGTAGAGCCCGGCGGCGCGTTCGTTCATCGCCAGAACCGACAGCGGATACTGACCGCCATTGAGGGCCTTGGAGTAGGTTTCCATGTCCGGCGCATCCAGGCCTTCGAAGCCGGGATAGTCGACGATCGACAAGACGCCCTGGGTGCGAAGGCCAGCCTGGATGGAGTCCATCAGCAGCAGGGTGCCGTGTTCCCTGGTCAGTTCACGGGCTGCCGTATAGAACGCCGGCGTGATGGCGGCACCCGGATTGCCTTCGCCCATGACCGGTTCCATGAACATGGCTTCGATGAAAACCCGGTTGTCATTGGCCCACTTGAAGACCTGGCGCAACTGGTCGATGTTATTGGGCTCGACGGTGAGCAAAGTGTCGTCATCGCGGAACGAGGCCAGGTGCTTGACATAGGTCTTGCGGGTCGAATCGGAATAGCGCGCCGGGCGGTCGGTACGGCCGTGGAAGCCGCCGGTCAGGGACAGGCGCTGAATCTTCCAGCCGGCCTTTGGTGCGCTGGGGTCGGTCATCAGCTTGGCATTGATGTCGGCGATGCGACCGGCAACGGTCACTGACTCGGAGCCTGAGTTCATGCACAGGAAGCGATGGAAGGGGCAGCCACCATCGCGGCGATGACCGATCTCGGCCCGCAGGGTGTCGGCAAAGCGCAGGTGAGAAAAGCTGGGCGTCATCACGTTGGCCATGACATGAGGCTGGCTCATGGCCTGGATGATGTTGTCGGGGGCATGGCCAAAGCCGAGCATGCCGTAGCCACCGGAGTCGTGAACGACCGCACCCTTGACGGTAATCATCCACGGACCACGGGCTGCCAGCGCCACGAAGGGATTGACCGCATCGTCGGCATAGAAATTGACGTACCGGGCCTGAAGCGCGTCTTTCTGATCGGCCTCGTCTGCGGCGACCAGTTCAGGGTAGGCCGACTTCCAGCATTCAAGCACGCCGAGGGCATCATCAACCGCCTGCTCCAGGCGCGGATCCTGTTCGGCGAAACGGCTGATGCAGTCGTCTGAAAGACCCGTGGTCAGCGGTTTGCCGCCAGTCTGGCGGAGTGTGTTGAGCTTGTTGATGATGGACATGGGGTTCTCCTCGAGGAGGTCATCCGGAAAACCGGACATTGTACCAGTCAACGGCGCTCAAGGCTCAAGGCGCAAGGCGCAAGGCTCAAGGCGCATGATCAACGGTTTCCGGTTTCCGGTTTCCGCTTTCCGACCACCGACGCACCGAGGCACCGAGGCACCGAGGCACCGATCACCGGCCTGTGCCTTGCGCCTTGAGCCTTGAACCTTGGGCCTTGTCCCCCCCCCCAATCAGCCATGCTCGGCGAGGGCCCAGGCAACGTGTTCCCGGACAATTTCAGAGGCGTGGTCGAGGCGAGACTTCAGGGCATCGGTCACGGCGGGGTTAGTTGGAGCGTTACCCAGCCCGACAGCGATATTTCTCAACCAGCGCTCGTGGCCGATGCGGCGGATGGCGGTACCTTCGGTTCTGGCCAGGAAGGTCGCTTCATCCCAGGCGAACAGATCGACCAGATCGGCCGCGTCCAGATCCTGGCGCGGGGTGAAATCGTCGACCTGCGAAAACTGCGCGTAACGATTCCAGGGACAAACCATCTGGCAATCATCGCAGCCATAGATCCGATTGCCCATGGGCTTGCGGAATTCTTCAGGGATGGCGCCTTTCAGTTCGATGGTCAGGTAGGAAATGCAGCGTCTTGCATCGAGCTTGTAAGGCCCGATGATCGCCTGGGTCGGGCAGACGTCGATGCAGCGCCGGCAGGATCCGCAGTGATCCCGAACCGGCTGATCGGTCGGCAGATTGAGGTCGGTATAGATCTCGCCGAGGAAAAACCATGAGCCAGCATGGCGGTTGAGCAGGTTGGTGTGCTTGCCGATCCAGCCCAGGCCGGCCTTCTCGGCCAACGGCTTCTCCATTACGGGGGCCGAGTCGGTAAAAACTCGATTTCCAAAGGGACCTGTTTCAGTTTCAATGCGTTGTGTGAGATATTTGAGACGACTTCTTAAAACCTTATGGTAATCGCGACCGACCGCGTAGCGTGAGATGCAGGCCTTTTCGGGCAGTTCCAGCAAGGTTTCGACCGGGGTGGCGTCGGCCGGCAGGTAGTCCAGGCGCACGACGATCACGGATCGGGTTCCTTCGTGCAGTAACTCCGGGCGACTGCGCTTTCGGCCGTGGGCGCCCATCCATGCCATTTCGCCCTGGTGACCTTCGGCCAGCCAGGCATCGAGGCGCTTTTCATAATCACCAAGTTCGGTATCGGCGATGCCGACCTGCTCGAAGCCCAGCTCACGTCCCCACTGTTTGATCTGGACGGCCAGGCGCACGGGGTCAAGCTGTTCGCGCGGACGATTGTTATGACCATCGTCACGCCAATCGTCCTGACCTTCGTGCCTATAATCGGAGGGATGAGACATTACCGCCAATTATATAGAGCCGCGGGCGTACGCGAGCTCGATCGTCAGGCCATCGAGACTTACGGCATCGACGGCTATGCGCTGATGAACCGCGCCGGCCATTGCGTCTTTCAAACGCTGCGGGCGCGCTGGCCGGAAGCCCGGGCGCTGACCATCTGCTGCGGCGGTGGCAACAACGGTGGTGATGGCTACGTTGTCGCCAGGCTGGCTGGCGAGGCGGGTTACAACGTGCAGTTGGTTGCGCTGAAAAGCCCGGACGAACTTGCTGACGATGCGGCGCGCGCTGCCAATGACTGGCTGCTTTTCGGTGGCGGGACGGAACCACCGGACGAGCGCCTGCGCGGAGATGTCGTGGTTGACGCCCTTTTGGGAACCGGGCTCGACCGCCCGGCGGAAGGTGATTACGCTCGCCTGATCGAACAGATCAATTCGTCCGGGCATCCGGTAATTGCGGTGGATGTGCCGTCGGGACTGAACGCGGATACCGGCAATCCAACCGGGCCGTGTGTGCGCGCCGATTCAACCGTGACCTTTGTGGGTCAGAAGCGAGGGCTTTTTACCGGCCAGGCCGGCAATTGGTGCGGTGATCTCGTGTTTGATGATCTGCAGGTACCGGCTGAAGTTTACGACACGGTTGTTGAGGATGCGTGGCTGCTGGCGCCTGACGACCTGAAAACCTGGCTGCCGCCGCGCCGGGCCGATACGCACAAGGGCAGCCTGGGTCATGTGCTGGTGGTCGGCGGCG
>JBGTEC010000262.1:0-14421 GCA_041747995.1 Wenzhouxiangella sp. | reverse complement strand
CGTTGGACGCATGAAGGGCGCCTCAAGGCCGTGCTCGACGGCAATATCACGAATCACCAGATGATCAGTGGAGACCACTGCCCGGTCAATCCAGTCCATACGGCCAACCAGGTCGGCCGTATGTACCAGCAACGGCTTGCCAGCCACCGGCAGCAAGTTCTTCATCGGGATGCCCTTGCTCCCGCCCCGCGCTGGCACGACTGCCAGTATTCGTTTCTCGCCAATCACGTGAGTCAGCTACTGCTGACCTTGACCAGGCGAGACTCCCGCGCCGAAGTCAATGCAGCAACAATCACCTGCATGGTTTCGATGCCTGTCGAAATATCGAGCACAGAATCCATGGCGTGATCTTCAAGCAGTTCGCCGATGTGTTCGATCTCGCCGCGGAAGTCATCCGGCCGGGTCTTGGCGACACGCTCTTCCAGCACCTCACCATCATGCCGAACAAGGCGGACGAGATCGTGATCCGGATCAATGCTGACCTGCCACTCGAGGTAGCCTTCCGTGCCTTCCATTCGCAGCCATTTCTGCGCCGGGCGCGTCACCACATCCTGCACGATCGTGCCCACCAGACCCTTGTCGGTCCGAACGGACAGCTGGGCAATGCGATCATAGGCGGCGCCATCGGCTTCGATTTCATCAAGCATCGCCATCACCTCGGTAATCTCACCAAGACCGGCCAGCCGGGCGAAATACTGCCAGATGTTGATGGCGTGGCTATGCTCGCCCAGCGCGCCGCCGCCGCGCGAGGTAAAGCCAAGATAGCTGTCGGCCGGACCATCGAGCCAGGGATGTGCGCCGAAGATACCGCCCCAGTGCTCGCGGGTCATGGCTCTCAGCGTTGTGATCTCGCCGATCGAATGCTCGGCCAGCCAGGCCGCGGCAATCTTCGTGTGCTCGGTCAGGCGATGGTTGTAGCCGACCAGAACTCGCACGTTATTTTCTGCGGCCAACTCGATCAGCCCTGTGCACGGCTCGAGATCCGGGGGGCACAGCGGTTTTTCGATCAACACGACACGAGGCGAACTATTGCGAATTTCAGCCATCGCCAGTGGGATGTGGCTGTCGGGCGGAGTGCCGATGATCACGATGTCGAAGCTTTCACCCGCCGTGGATTCGGGAAGACACAGGCGAATCTGCTCGTCCCATTGCCCATACCTTGACGGGTATATGTCACTTCGAGTCCGTTCCAGCGCCGCCTCGTCGATATCGCACAGGGTGACCTCCCAACCCTGCTGGCGAGCACCATGCGCCAGGTGATTGCCGATCGAGCCGGCGCCCAGGATTTTTACGCGAGTCATGAGTTCATCCGTCAGGGTTTGTGAAAAGGTGGCTGAAGCTGGCCATCGCCATTGTACCAAGCAACGCCCACCAAGTCAGAGCGCAGGAATACAACGAACCTTACCCCGCTGGGAGCACATGGAATACATTCTGGTCAAGCTCGTTGATCTGAACCGAGTTTCGCAACCCGAGACATCCGGCCATCAGCTCGGCCCGATTGCGAACCTCATCAAGTGAAGTGTCCGGAAACATGTGTGCAAGATAGGGACGGTAATTGGCGGTGCCGGGCAGACGGTGTTCGACAAGCCGGAGCAGCCTGCGCAGCCCCAGCGCCAGGCCCGCTGTTCGCGGCCGGCGGCCAGTGGGAGGTTTGGCGTTGTTCAACAGCGGCTGCAAGGCGTCAAGGATGCGCTCGCTGGCCAGCACTTCATCATCCAGCCCGGCCATTGCCTGAGCCATGGTGTCACGTGCGCCGCCCGCGGCCTGGGCTGAGAAGGCGGCCTCGGGGTCGTTCCGGCAGGCGACGACAGCGGCTTGCAGGCTGGCCAGGTTCGGGCAGAAGACGCTGATTCCATTGGGCAGGGGATGATCAAAACTGGATGAAACCACCGGCCGGTAGGCCAATGCCGACCGCCCAAGCTGAAACGCTTCCAGTGCCGTGGTGCAGCCATTGTGAATCAGGCCGTCGGCCGCCAGCAGCCAGGCCAGCACGTTGCCATGCCTTGCGACCTGGACATTGGGCAAAGACCCAGCAAGCGCTTCCCAGGTCTCACTGCTCTCACTCGGATGCGGCCGGATGATGAACTTGATATCCGGCAACGCCCTGGCCAGCTGCGGGATCGCATCAATGAAAGCGTGAAACAACTCGAACTTGTGGGCGGCGAATCCGCCACGCGGATCGTCGGGACGCTGCTCACGCAGCCACTTGAGGTGTCGGCTCTGCCGGGGCTGGACATGGTTGACGCGGGAAAAATTGGTGTTGATCAGGATAAACCGGCCATGACGGTCGCTGATAGCCTTGACTTCATCGAAAAACAGGCGATGGAGGGGCTTTTTGAGCAGATCGGCCCGCGGATTGCCACAGACAGTGATCGGCCCGCCAGCATATTCAGGATGCTCACGCCAGGCCTCGGCATTGTCATCACCCCAGGCAATCAATAATTCGGGTTCGTTCAGCGTCGGCCCGTCGACCTTGGTCCGCCAGTAAACTTCACGTGAGGCCCAGACCAGCCCTTCCTCGTCCCACAAGGCCACTCGATGGCCACACGAGCGGGCCAGAGCCAGGTTGTGGCGGGAGCGCGCTGTCACACTCTTGCCTACGTAGACACCATCCGGGTAGCGGTCAAGGTTCAGGTCGAGATTTTTCTTCGATCCCACAATGGTGGGCGTGCCGCGCGTGCCAGCGATCACCGCCAACAGCAATTTGGCATCAAATTCACGGACCCGCGTTTCGCACGGCAGAATAAGGGTGCGCATCAATCCCGCTGAAACCTGGCAAAGAGTTCCGGGCCCAGGCGTTCTTCAACGAATCGGTCGACCCGGTCGAGCTCATCGGTACTGAAATAATCGCGATAGCCCCCGACCTTGCCACGCCGAACCTTGTAAGAATCGGGATCTTCCGTATCCTTGGCCTGGAGCCTGCTGTTTTTGAAGTAATTGTCGCGCTCCTTGCGCTTGAGGGCTTCGAACGAGGCAAACTCGACCGCATCCCGAATGGCATCAGCATCGAAATCCTGTCCCAGGAATGTCAAAAGGCGCTGCATCTCGGCTTCCGGCTCTGCCCTGAGTGTCTCGTAATAAAGGCGATAGACCCGCTGCCAATCCGCCAGTTCGCGATCCCAATTGTTCAGGTAGTCGCAGATGGCCGGCAGCCCCAATGGCGACTGCATGACGAAGTCGAACATCGAGGCGGATGATTCAACCTGGTACATTTCACGCTTGTATGCGCTGGCTCTGCGGGTCGACTGGAAGTATTCGGATACAGCCACGTCACGCGGATCGCGCAACAGGAAGACTACCGGCATTGAACGGAGCTTTTTACCATGCCGCGGGTGACGCGCAAGCTGGTCCAGACAGTGACCATGGGTCATCGCCACGACGGGCACCGCGGCGTTTTGCCGGGCGAAGTTGTCGTACTCCAGCAACTGGTTTTCCGCCAGCCCATGTTTGTTCTGGTACAGACGCGAAAGCATGGCACGCAGCCAGGTGCGGCCGCTCTTGGCCCGGGACAGCACAAGAATATCGGCGGCCAATACGCGGCGGTTGTCGAGTTGTGCGCGCAGGCGGTGACGCAGGGCAACCCGGCGCTGGCGAGGCAAGGGCGCGGTCAGAGCCCAGATGCCGGCTCGAAAAAGGCGTAAACGGTCAATCATGGCAAGTCTTGCGGCAAGGCAGCCAGCATTGTAATGGATGGGGTCGGAATCAGCGACTGGTCTGACACAAGCCTGGGCGCGACGACATCGTGAGCCCGTATCAAGTTAAACTGCGTTACTCGGCCGCAGATCCGGTTTTGAGGGAGAATTCCATGCACGAAGTCCTGACGAAATTCGACTCATGATCGTGTTGGTCCTGATCGCCGTCGGCGCCGTGCTCGGGCTGGCTGTCAGTGAAACCTGGCTGATGAACATGATGCTGGGTGAGACGCGTTGGCTGGCTCTGGCGACGGGCGGTGCTGTCGGCGGCCTCTGGGGCATGGTTTTGCGGCAAGGTGAGCGCATCCTGGGGCTGGAACGAAAACTGGCCGAACTCACCCCCGAATCAACAGCGTCGAAGATCGATCCCGTATTCGACACCGCGGCGCTTTCCATACCAGCCCGAACCAGTTCGCCTCCTGCTCCGCCACCGACCCCCTCGACGCCACCAGAGCCCGGTCGGTCAGCGATGTCAGCCCGGCAGAATGTTGCGCAAGAACCATCGGCGCTCTGGCAGCACGTGCGCGGTTGGTTCGTCGAAGGCAACGTGCCCGTCAAGGTCGGCATCCTGGTTTCGTTTATCGGTGTCGCCGCCCTGCTGCGATATGTCAGCGAGCAGGGCTGGCTGACCGCGCCCATCGAAGTGCGGCTGCTGGCCATTACGACAGCCGCGATCGGCGGGCTGGTCTTTGGCTGGCGCCAGAGGGCTCAACGTCGCATTTTCGCCCTGTCGCTCCAGGGTGGTGCTATCGGCCTACTGCTGCTGACCATCTTTGCAGCCTTTCGACTTTACGCTGTGCTGCCAGCCGAAGCGGGCTTCACTTTGATGGTGATCCTTGTTGCGGCCGGCGGCGTGCTGGCTGTTGCCCAGTCCGCCGCCGGCCTGGCCGTGCTGGCCATGCTGGCCGGCTTTGCCGCGCCGCTGCTCATTTCCACCGGAGAAGGCAACCACATCGTCCTGTTCAGTTGGTATGCCGTCTTGAATCTGGCCGTGTTTGGCGTCGCCTGGCACCAGCACTGGCCCCTGCTGAACCGCATCGGGTTTCTATTTACTTTCGTTGTCGGTGCGCTGTGGGGCGTTGTGTCCTGGTCACCTGAACATTACCGCAGCGCCCAGGCCTTCCTGTTGCTGTTTTTCGCCCTCTACGTTTTGATTCCGATGCTGGAGGCCAGGCGAAGCAGCCGCGATGCCCCACCGGGTGTCGATGTTCTGCTTGTCTTTGGCCTGCCACTGTTTGTCATTCCGTTGCAAATCGGCCTGCTTCAAGGCGACCAGTTGGCGATCGCGTTTTCAGCGCTGGCCGGCGCCCTGATCTATCTGGCCGGCGCCGCGTTGCTTTTGCGCCGCTGGCAAATTCGCAGTCTCGGCCAGTCGCACGCCGTCCTCGCCGTCGGCCTGGCCACTCTGGCAGTGCCTTTTGCCTTCTCAGGACCAACTATCACCTTGATTTGGGCTTTGGAGGGTGCGGCCCTGGTCTGGTTCGGCTGTATCCAGGATCGACGACTGGTTCGCCTGTCCGGGTTGCTATTGCAAGTTGCGGCGGCCGGCGTATGGCTGGTCGCGCAGACCACAAGCGGACACGCACCCGGGACGGTCGTGGTCAACGGGGTCTTTATCGGCGGCATGGCACTGGTCGTCGCCGGTTCGGTGGCCGCTTGGCAATACCATGCTGCCGGCGCCAGGCCATGGCAGATCAACCTGTTGGCTGGCTGGACGCTTGCACTCTGGGCCATCGCCGGCATGATGGAGTTGGCCGCCCAGTTGCCTGACCAGCGGCTGGTACAGGGCCTGATGGCTTTCGGGGCAATGACAGCATGGATGGCCGCCCTGGCCCACCGCCGCTTTGGATGGACTGTAACGGGATTTGCATCAGCCGCCGCATTTGCATTCTGCGCTCTGCTTGCTTTCGCAATGCCGTTCAGCGATCCGCAGCCGGCGTGGGGCGTTGTTGCCTGGCTGCTGTTGGTCAGTGCAGCCGTGCTCAGTGACCGATTGCTGCTCGATGCCGACAGCCGCTGGCGCTTCTGGAACACGCTGACAGCGCATCTGGCCGTATTCGTCACACTTGCTCTTGGCGGCATTCATCTGGCCTCGGAAACCTGGCAGCTGGCGGCGGGTTGGTCCTGGCTGGCTGGCGCCCTGCCGGTACTCGTTCTGACGAGCTGGTTGTTGCGCAAACGCCGCCCGCCCCTGTGTGCCGACCGGCTCCCGGGCGAAGCTCATGCGGCCCTGGCCGCAGCCGCACTTGTGATCGTGGGGCTTGGGCTGAGCGCAAGCCTGTTTGCGCCTGGCGGCTCAGCGCCCCTGCCCTGGCTGCCCTTGATCAACCCCCTCGAACTGACCCAACTGGCCGCTTTGCTTTTGCTGATCGCCGCCAGCCGCCTGCAAGCGCAGTCCTTTCTTCCATTGCCGGCTGCAATCCCTGCCGCCGCAGGGTTTGTGGTGCTGTCCATAATGGTGCTGCGCAGTGTTCACCATCTGGTTGGTCTGGACTGGGCGCTGGCCAGCCTGTTGCAGTCACAATACAGCCAGGCAGGCTTGAGCCTGCTGTGGTCAATCCTGGGGGTCATCGCCTGGGTGGTCGGCTCGAAGAGACGTATCACGGTACTATGGTGGGTCGGCGCCCTGCTCCTTGGGCTGGTTCTGATCAAATTGCTGCTGGTGGACCGGCAGTTCCTGTCCACCGTAGCCGGCATCCTGTCGTTCCTTGCCTTTGGCGTATTGTCCATGCTGGTCGGCTACCTGGCGCCCGCCCCGCCCTCGCCCCGCCTGGAACAAGAGAATCCCGCATGAAAAAACTGATGCTCATCCTGCCCGTGATCCTGATGACCCAATTTGCATGGGCAACGGCGGTATCGGACCGGTTTGTCAACGTCTGGACCCTCACCCCGGATCAGCACACCCCGGTCGTGCGTGCCGCCCTAACGGCCGATGTCATGGAAACCCTGCAACTGGAAACTGCCGATGACCTGATGGTCACCGATCAGAATGATGAGCCGGTTCCGTTTCGGCGCCTTTCACGCCATGATCTTGTCGAAACGCTGATCTATCGCCAGGAGTTGAGCGCGCAAGCAGCGTTGATTGCCGCGCAGGCGCACGATGCCAGTCCGCTCGAACTCGAATTGGAACACGACGGTACCCGACTTGTCGTGCGCTCACCTCGCCTGGACCGGGATCGCCAGGCCCAGGGTGAACTCAGGTTTGAAGCACTGATCGGAGCACCTGACGAACACGCCGGCCTGCCGCGCCGGGAATTGGTGATCGAGCTTGGCAGCCTGCACCCGCTTGACCTCGATTGTCGACTCCGCGATGCCGATGACGAGAGCCCGGCCAGCCGGCGCGTGGTGTTGACAACGCTGGGCGATACCCGGCCGCGTCGCTATCAGGCCCGCCTGCCCGTTGAAGACCTGCCGCGCGCCTGGCACCTGGGCTGTTACGGTCAACAGGCGCCCGCCGACCTGGAGTTGGTTCAAGCGAGTCTGGAGGGCTGGTCAGAGCGCAATCACCGGCAGGTCTTGGCCCTCAACCCCGAACTTCAGGCTCACCTGGAGCCCGATACCCTGGCATTCGAACTCGATGCGCCCTGGCGCGCTCTGCGTATCGGCCTGGCGAGCACCGAGCCGAACCTGCTTAGCAACATCGTCGTACAATCCCGCGGCGAGGCAAAAGGCATCTGGCGTGAACGCGCCAGACTCGCTTTGTCTACGCTCGATAACGACACGGCGGCGCTTGTCCCACTGAGCAATGCAGACCACTTACGCCACCGCCATTGGCGATTGCTGACAAACCCCGGCCTGCGGCAAGCGCCGACGGTAACCATCGAAGCGCAACTGGAAGAACTTGTGTTTTTCGCCCAGGGCAGCGGTCCATGGCGCCTATACGCCGGCAGCCTGGAACCTGTTGCGGAAATCGCCTCGGAACAACTGGTGACCGAAACAGTCAGCCGTCTCGGTCCGGCCTGGAACTGGCCGCGCATCGATCCGACTCATGGCCGCGAGGCAGCCGGCATCGGCGCCCTGGAGCCACCGCCCGCGGAAATTCCATGGCAACGTTATTTGCTCTGGCTTGTGCTGTTCATCGGTGCCGGCATCATCGCCGTGATCGCCGTGAAGCTTCTGCGCGAGGGCGACTGAGCCCGATTTCCATATCAGGTTGGCTGTCCTGCAGATGGCGCCCGAGCGCTGTATTCCGAAAACATGCCGAACAAGCCCTTGCGCTCAACCTGTTCGAAACCGGCTCGGCCCAGGGCGTCGAGGATGGTTTGCGGGGGCACGCAATTTTCGATGGTGTCCCAGTAATAGCGCATCAGCACCTGGGCCTCCTTTGACCGACGCAGGATCCTGGTCACCAGCGGAACGAAACCGCGCATGTAAATGCGCAACAGGTGAAACCCCAACCAGTTTCGCGGGCGGGTGATTTCCAGCAGCAAAACCTTCCCACCCGGCCGAAGCACGCGCCGATATTCGGAAAATGCCTTTTCCAGATCGGCGACATGGCGCAACGCGTAGCCCATGGTCAGCATGTCAAACGCACCATCATCGAACGGAATGTCTTCGCCCATCCCGATCACGGTCTCTTTCACCCCATTCGACCGAGCCTCGGCCAGCATGCCCTCGCTGGGATCCAGGCCAACAACACGGCCGGACGCTCCGATCAGATCCTGAGCCACCAGGGCCAGGGCACCGGTACCGCTGCCTACGTCCAGCAATTTCATACCTTCGACGACGCCATGACGCTTCATGGCCTCGGCACGATAACGCGCACCTGAACCGAAAGACATCATCGTGTTGATCCAGTCGTAATGCGGCGCGCTGGCATCAAACATGGCATCGACCTTGCGACGCCGATCACCTTCATCCTGATAGTAATCCGCCAGAACAGGATGCGGAGAGAGCGATTTCTCAGGTGTCAGATCTGAGGGAGGGTGATTCATGATGAGAATGCCGGGAGAACCGGTCGCTATCGTACCGCAGTCCGGTGTTGGCCGCGGCCTGGAGGTTATAATTCAGCCTCCATCTGAAAAACCAAGATCGCAATGTCATTTCCCCACCCGTTCTACCGTTGGCGCCCCCACCCCTGGCACGGACTGGAAACCGGCCGCAAGCCACCGTTCAGCGTACGAGCCTATATCGAGATCACGCCGTACGACACGGTCAAGTATGAAATCGACAAGAAAACCGGTTACCTGCGGGTTGATCGCCCTCAACGCACCTCGTCTCAACCCCCAACGCTTTATGGCTTCATACCGCGCACCTATTGCGGTGATCGCGTAGGCGCACTGATGGCCGAAGCTCAGCGTGGCGACGGTGATCCGCTGGACATCTGTGTTTTCAGCGAACGACCCATATCCCGGAGTGAAGTGCTGCTGGATGTGCGCGTCATCGGCGGCCTGCAGATGCTCGACAACGACGAGGCCGACGACAAAATCGTGGCCGTCCTCGAAAACGACAGCCTGTGGGGCGAAGCTGAAGACATCAGCGAGCTGCCGCGCAACATCATCGAGCGCCTGCGCCACTATTTCCTGACCTACAAACTGCTCCCGGGCGAGCCGGGGAAAGTGGCCATCGACAAAATCTATGGCAAGGATCATGCGCTCCAGGTGGTGGAGGCTTCGATCAAGGACTACGCCGACGAATTTGGTGACTGAAGCAGGCGCGGGACCAGAAACCCCGGCCACAGGGGTTGACTGATACCCGATCCCGTCCCATAATTACCGGCTTGCGATTCCCCGGTAGCTCAGCTGGTTAGAGCGGGTGACTGTTAATCACTAGGTCGTTGGTTCGAATCCGACCCGGGGAGCCAATAAATTCAAGGCCTTGCGACTGTTTCGACGGCGCGAGGCCTTTTCTTTTTCGGCTTTGGAGCCGGCCGTGCAATCGCGCAGCGATGCACATCGACTTGCCCGCGCAAAACCTCTCACGTTTTTCTCTCTCTGCGGGCATCCTGTCGCGAAAGCACAATCATATGTCGCGACCGGATAAAGGCTCCCGAGCCTCCGCCTTCTACCATGTCAGCTGCGTGATCATGCAAAGAGTCGTACGCGGGCTACCCAGCCCGGACCCGGCAGGGGGAAAAGCGACGGGGCGGGTCGGCTTGCCGCGAGCGGGGAGCCGGCCTTTTTTCTGTATTGATTCAGGTGATGACAGCAACCGGGCTCCGGGCATGTCGAAGCACCTTGTCGCTGACGCTGCCCAGCATCAGGCTTTTCATCCGCGACAGGCCGCGACGGCCGATGACTACCAGAACGGCATGATCGTCTTCTGTATAGCGGATGATTTCTTCGGCCGGATCGCCAATTGAGGTTTCCTCTTCGAGATTGTCGATCAGGTCGCTGCCAATTCCTTCACGGGTCTGATCGAACGCACGCTGAGCCGAGGCTTGCGCCGCCTGGTCGATGTCTGCCCGGGACATGCCGGCCATGCCAATGATTTCAACCGACGCTGCCGGAAAGACGTAAAACAGACGAACCCCTATGCCCATGGCTTGTGCCATTTCCATGGCGAACCTTGCCGCGCGGATGCAATTTTCCGAGCCGTCAACCGGTACCAGGATTTCTTTGATGTGTTCGGACATTGATTCTTGCTCCAAAGCAGCTGCCCGTCAGGGCGTTGATTGATTTGTCTTGGCTAGAAGCCGTTAATTAAATCACATTGTAAGCCGAACAATGCAATGTGTTTTGATCTGGGGCAAATCATGAATCAAGCAGTTTTACGAGCGCGTCCTCGTCCAGGATTTCGACCCCGACTGATCGAGCCTTGTCAAACTTGGATCCCGGCTCGCTGCCAGCGATTACCGCCGTGGTCTTTTTGGAAACGCTGGATGTCACCTTGGCCCCCAACGCTTCGAGGGCCGCCTTGGCGTCTGAGCGACTCAGCGTGTCCAGTGAACCGGTCAGCACATAGGTGTTGCCGGCCAGCGGCAATTGCTCGGGATTGCGCGCCTCGACCGGTTCGTAACGAATACCTTCGGCAAGCAGTTCCCTGATAACGTCTCGATTGTGTTCCTCATCGAAGAACGCACGGATATGTCGCGCCATGATCGGCCCGACGTCGGCGACAGCTTCCAGATTCTCCACGCTCGCTTCAGCCAGCGCCTCCAGCGAGCCGAAATGCCGCGCGAGATTGCCGGCGGTGACGTCGCCGACTTCACGGATTCCCAGCGCATAAAGCAGCCGATCCAGGGTCACTTCCTTGCTTCTTTTGATGGCTGCGACCAGCTTGGCCGCCGACTTGTCAGCCATCCGGTCCAGCCCGGACAGAGTTGGAACATCCAGCTTGAACAAATCGGCCGGACTGCGAACCAGTTCGCGCTCGACGAGTTGTTCGATGACCTTGCTGCCCATGCCCTCGATATCCATCGCCGCGCGACTGACGAAATGCTCAAGTGCCCGTTTTCGCTGGGCGGGACAGACCAGGCCACCGCTGCAGCGGGCCGCCGCTTCACCTTCGACCTGCTCCACGGCCGAACCACAGGCCGGACAGTTGGCCGGCATGTGCCATTCTTCAAGCTCGGTCTCACGACGCTCCGGAATTGAGCGCACGAGTTCCGGAATCACATCGCCTGCCCGCCTGACAACCACGTAATCACCCGGACGGGCATCCTTGCGCCGGACCTCGTCGAGGTTGTGCAAGGTGGCATTGGTCACGGTGACGCCGCCAACAAAGATCGGCTCAAGTCGTGCCACGGGCGTCAGCGCGCCGGTGCGGCCAACCTGGACTTCGATATCGAGCAGACGAGTGACCTCCTCCTGGGCAGGAAACTTGTGAGCCAGGGCCCAGCGCGGCGCGCGGCTGACAAACCCCAATTCACGCTGCTGATCGAGGTTGTCGACCTTGTACACCACCCCGTCGATGTCATAGTCCAGTTGATCGCGGCGAACCTGGATCTGTTCATAGTATTTGATCAGGCCGTCGAATCCCTTTGCTGTCCTGGCCTCGGGACTGACCGGCAGGCCCATGTCCTGAAGTACCCTGAGCGTCGCGCAGTGACGTTCCGGCAACTTGGCAGTCGTCGCCGAACCATAGCAGTAGAAATGCAGAGGCCGCCTGGCGGTGATGGCTGGATCAAGTTGCCGCAGGCTGCCGGAGGCGGCGTTACGTGGATTGACGAAGGTTTTCTGGCCTTCGGCGGCCAGACCATCATTCAGGCGCTTGAAGCCCGATCGGGTCATGAAGATTTCGCCGCGCACTTCCAGAACTTGTGGCAAATTCCGGCCACGTAGCCTCAATGGAATTGCGCGGATCGTGCGGACATTGGATGTGACATCTTCGCCCTTGCGACCATCGCCCCGCGTGGCGCCCAGGCTCAACTCGCCGTTCTCGTAACGGAGGGCGATGGCGACGCCATCAAGCTTCGGTTCGACCGAATAGGTGATGGTCATCAGGTCTAGACGTTCGCGATTGCGGCGGTCAAACTCCTCGACTTCAGCAGCTTCAAAAGCGTTGGCCAGGGACAGCATCGGGACCTGGTGCTCGACCGTGGCAAAGCCTTCGGCCGGGGCAGCGCCGACGCGCTGGGTTGGTGAATCCGGCGTAATGAGCATTGGATGATCGCGCTCAAGCGCCTGCAGTTCGCCAAGCATGCGATCATACTGAGCGTCCGAGACCACCGGATCATCAAGCACGTAGTAGCGGTAATTATGTTCGTCGATTTCGCGACGCAATTGCGCCACGCGCTCGTGAACCTTGCGGTCGGCCGAACTCACGATGCATTCAGCCCGGCTTGCCGATTCCGTGCCGACGGTCGTATTCGCGCATTTCCTCCCGAACCTGTGCAATTCGTTGGCGTATCACCAGGCAGCGATTGTCATCCAGCACCTCGGCCTCCAGCAACTCACCCATGCGGCGAGCGGTGGCGAGCATCGCATCCCACGCATCCAGCGCACTGACTGGCGCCGGCAGGGTCAGGAAAAAGGTCACACCGGGGGTGTCAAACCCGTCCCAGTTGCCGGGGTCGAAGTGGCCCGGGGCGGTCAGGTTGGCCACACTGAATACAGGTTCACTGGCGCCTTCGTGCAGGCGGTGAAAGATATTCATTTCCCCAAAGCTCAGGCCGGCCTTGTTGGCCGAATCACGCAACTCGGCCCCCTTGATGCGTTGCCCTTCCTTGCGCTGAACATACAGGGTCACGATTTTTTCAGGCGCGGACTGACGACGGCCGCGTTCATTCTGCCCCACCGGAGTGGCGGTCTCGTTGCCGTCGGTCTCGCCCTCCTTTCTGTCAAAGCTTTCCCGCGCAACCATGCGCGCCGACGCCAGTCCCGCGGCCAGATTCGATGGCGACGCCGGCACTTCGCTGTTGCGGGCGGAGGATTGCTCGGTTTCGTCGTCATCGCTCATCCCCAGGTGGGGCTCGCGCCGGGCCGACATCCAGCGTGCATGGTTGCGTCGAGTTTGTCCGCTTGGCCGGTGAAACAGAATGATGACCGCCAGGATAATCAACCCGAGCAGTATCAGTATGAGCCGCAGATTGTCCACGTTATTCGATGTTCCCCGCGAAGTGTCTCGTCAGTTTAACCGCAAGACCCTGGCTCATGCTCCCGCCAGCGCAATGGCCTTGTCAAGATCAACCGTCACCAGTCGTGAAACACCGGCCTCGCGCATGGTCACACCAAGCATCTGGTGGGTGACTTCCATGGTGACCTTGTTGTGAGTGACGATCAGGAACTGAACCGGCTCGGACATTTCCTTGACCATTTCGGAGAAGCGTCCGACGTTGGCATCATCCAGCGGTGCGTCGACCTCGTCCAGCAGGCAGAATGGCGCTGGATTGAGGTTGAAGATCGAAAACACAAAGGCGACCGCGGTCAGTGCTTTCTCGCCGCCCGACATCAGGTGAATGCGGGCGATGCGTTTGCCGGGCGGACGGGCCATGATCGCCACGCCGGCCGACAGCCAGTCATCGCCCACCATTTCCAGGTGACCGTGACCGCCACCGAACAGGCGCGGAAACAAGACCTCCATGTTCTTGTTGACCTTCTCGAAGGTTTCGCGGAAGCGGGTACGGGAATCACGATCGATGCGCGCGATGGCCTTCTCCAGGGTGTCGAGCGCCTCTTCCAGATCCGCGTGCTGCCGATCCAGGTAGTCCTTGCGCTCGGCCTCGGTTTCGGCTTCCTCGATAGCCGCCAGGTTGACCGGCTCGAGGCGGCGAATCTTTTCTTCAAGGGATTCAAGTTCGCGCTGGTACTGCTCAGTTTCAGCCCCGTCGGGCAATTCTTCCAGCAGTGCTTCCAGGTTGGCTTTAAGTTCGGTGATGCGGGTTGCCAGTGATTCAGCCTTGAGCTGGGTTTCCTTCAAGGCCAACTGACGTTGCGACTGCTCGGCCCGAACCTCTTCGGCTTCCGCGGCGGAAGCCTGGCGGGCCTGATCCTGATCGCGCCTCTGGGCTTCAAGCGTTTCAAGATGCGCTCGCGCTTCCCGCAGGCGGGTTTCGATCTCCAGTCGCTTGTCGAGCAATTCATCGCGCTGTTTCTGCTGCTCCCTCACGGGCGCATCACCCTGGGCCAGAGCCTGGCTGAGCTCGAGATAGCGGTTTTGCAACTGGCCAACCTGGTTGTCCATCCGGGCGATCGACTGGCGCAATGAATCAAGCCCGGCGCGACCGGACTCAAGTTTCAGCGCCAGGCCTTCGCGTTGCTCCCGCGCCTCACGCTGGCGGGTCTTGGCCGTGTCACGCGCCTGGTCCAGTCGCTGCTTTTCCTGGCGCAGAGGCTCCCGCCCGGCCTCC
>JBGTEC010000261.1:0-4512 GCA_041747995.1 Wenzhouxiangella sp. | reverse complement strand
CCGCAAGAAGCCTTTTTGGCCGTGTTGAGAACTGATAGCGAGAAATGACATGCATTTTGACTACGCCCTGATCCTGACTGCCCTGACCCTTTTGACCGCGATCATCTGGGTGATCGATCGATACGTTCTGCGTCGGCGGCGCAGCAAGGATGTCCAGTCCAAGGGGTTGGACCGGACGTTCGAGACGGTTGGTTCCTTTTTTCCCATCCTGTTGCTGGTGCTGGTTTTTCGTTCGTTCCTGTTCGAGCCGTTCAAGATCCCTTCGGGATCGATGATCCCCACCCTGCTGATTGGGGACTTCATCGTTGTCAACAAGTTTTCCTATGGCCTGCGCCTGCCCGTCTTGAACAAGCGCTTCCTGAGCCTGGGGGAGCCTGAGCGCGGTGATGTCATGGTGTTCCGTTTTCCGGAAGATGAGCGAATCAACTACATCAAGCGAGTGATTGGCTTGCCCGGTGATACTGTGACCTATCGCAACAAGGTTCTTTTCATCAACGGCGAGCCGGTGCCTCAGGAGGAGGAAGGCGCCTGGGTCGGCGAAGGACTGAATCGCAACATGCCGGGTCGGCGACCGGTACTTCGCATGGAGCACCTGGGTGATGAGCCGCACACCATCCTGGTTCATCCCGATCTGCCACAGCGTGAAACCCAAAGCTGGACCGTTCCAGAGGGCCACTACTTCACGCTGGGTGACAACCGTGACCAGTCGCTCGATTCCCGCGCCTGGGGCTTTGTTCCTGAACAGAATCTGGTCGGAAAGGCGACCCGGATCTGGATGCACTGGGATTGCAGTCGCGGGTGCGTTGTCTTCAACCGAATCGGTGATAAGATTGAATGAACTGACAACCTGGCTGGTGGCCCTGGTGCCGCCGACAACCGATAAGCAGAAAATGTGTCGAGGGATCAAGCATGACGGCGATTACCAACCAACGCGGATTGAGCCTGCTGGGGTTCATCTTTGTTCTGATTCTGGTCCTTTTTACGGTCTACATCGGGATCAAGCTGGTTCCGATCTATCTCAATCATTTTTCCGTAGTCAGCGACATGAAGGCTGTCGCCGGCGAGCCAGGCTCTGCCAACCTTCCGCCCAACACGATTCGACGCAACTTGATGACCCGTTTGCAGGTCAGTTATGTTGATCACGTTCGTCCCGAAAATATTGTCGTGGAACGAACAAGTCCGCCCCAGTTGGTGATTGAGTACCAGGTTGAAGAGCATCTCATCGGCAATATTGATGTCGTCGTCAAGTTCAAACGTGTCGAGCCACTCCAGAACTAGCCTGCCGCGGCGAATACCCGGCATCGACTACGAGTTTGCCGACCCTGAGTTGCTGCAACGGGCGCTGACCCATCGCAGCCTTGGACCAGGGCATTATGAGCGACTCGAATTTCTCGGTGACAGCCTGCTGAATTTTGTCGCCGCCGAAACCCTCTATCAGCGCAGACCGCACGCCACTGAAGGTGACCTGAGCCGATTGCGATCGCGCCTGGTGCGCGACGTTACCCTGGCCGAAATCGCGGTCGAGCTGGGCCTGGGCGAGTTCATGCGACTCGGCCAGGGCGAAATGAAAAGCGGCGGCTTTCTGCGCGAGTCAATTCTGGCCGATGTGCTTGAGGCCATTATCGGGGCCGTTTACATCGACGGCGGCTTTGACAAGGCGCGCGAGGTCGTGCGCGACTTGCTGCTCAAACGTGAACAATCGTTGCCCCATGCCGACCATCTCAAGGACCCCAAGACCCGCCTCCAGGAATTGCTGCAGGCCCACGGCCATGATCTGCCTGAGTATGAAGTCGTCAACGAAAGCGGCGCCGATCACGCCAAGCAATTTGAAGTGGCCTGTCGGGTTGGGAAGCTAATGCCCGCCGTCACTGCCACGGCCCCTGGCCGGCGCAAGGCTGAGCAGGCGGCTGCCCTGATCATGCACCGGCAGCTGCTTGATGCATTCAAGTCCGAGCTCGCGCTCCCCTGGGGCTCGCGCAAGGACAACGACAACAACTGAGAGCCTCATGGATTCCAAACATTTCGGTCACGTCGCCCTGCTGGGGCGGCCCAACGTCGGCAAATCGACCCTGCTCAATGCCCTGGTCGGTGAACACCTGGCGATCGTCACGCACAAGCCCCAGACCACCCGCCACCGCATTGTCGGGGTGATCACCGATGAGCGGGGTCAGGCAGCGTTCGTTGACACGCCGGGCCTCCACAAGCGTCGCGATCACGCCCTCAATCGTCGGCTCAACAAGATTGCCGCCGATACCCGAGTTGGTGTTGATGTTCTGGTGATGGTGGTTGATGCCACTCGGCTGACCGACGAGGATGACATGGTCCTGGACCTGGTTGCCCGCCATGAAGGTCCGAGCATTCTGGCCTTCAACAAGATCGACCTGCTTGATAATCGGACTGACCTGCTGGAGCGCACGTCCGAATTGACCGCTCGGGCAAGGTTTTCCGCCGTAGTTTATCTTTCCGCGCTCAGGAACGATGGCATTGGTGATCTGCTCGATGAGGTTTTCAAGAACCTGCCCGAAGGCAAGCCGCAATACCCGGAAGACCTGTTCACTGACCGGTCCGAGCGCTTTCTTGCCGCCGAGATGGTGCGGGAGCAATTAATGCTCCAGTTGCACCAAGAGATACCATACGGCCTGACGGTGGTGATCGAAAGTTTCGAGCGCCAGGAACGCCGAATCGAGATTCATGCGCTGATCGTGGTTGCCGAAGAGCGTCACAAGGGCATGGTCATCGGGCGTCAGGGCCAGGTACTCAAACGGGTGGGCACGCGGGCACGGCACGCAATCGCCGAGCTGCTCGGCATGCCGGTGCACCTGGAATTGCATGCCAAGACCCGCTCTGGCTGGATGGATGACGAAGGTTCACTGGATGAGCTGGGCTATGCCCGGTGAGCCGGATCGAAGAGCAGCCGTGCTGGGTGCTTCATCGGCGTGCCTGGCGCGAATCCAGCCTGCTACTGGAGCTGTTCAGCGAACAGTTCGGACGGATCGGTCTGGTTGCCCGGGGCGCGCGCGGTGCACGTTCGGCCTGGCGTGGACTGGTCGAGCCATTCGTGCCTCTGAGCGCCAGCTGGATGGGACGCGGTGAGCTCGGCACGCTGACCGGCCTGGAGCCGACTGGGCAACAGGTGAGCCTGAAAGGTCGTGCGCTCTGGTGCGGCCTCTACGCCAATGAACTGCTTCTCAAGTTGCTGGCCCGCGACGACGCGGCCCCGCCCCTGTTTACCGCTTACGGCGAGTTGATTTCGAGTCTGGGCGCGGGGCTGTCGCAGGCACGTGTATTGCGTCGCTTTGAACTGGCGTTGCTCGGCGCCCTTGGCGTGGTCCCCGATCTGCATTGCGAGGCTGTAACAGGTCAGCCGGTCGAGCCCGACCGGCTGTATCATGTGCAACCTGAAACCGGCCTGGTCGCGGCAGCGACTCCGGGGCATCATGTCTTCAGCGGCCGGGCGGCCCTGTTGCTGACCGGCCAGATCGAGGATGATCCTGCCGCCGCACGCGAGGCCCGGACGCTGACCCGGCTGCTGATCGACCATCAGCTCGGCGGCAAGCCATTGAAAACCAGAGAGCTATTTGCGCAGGGTCAGCGTTCGGAGCGCACAGGACAACCAGGAGAATTCGATCATGAGTAAACCGCTGCTCGGGGTGAACATCGATCATGTGGCCACCTTGCGTCAGGCCCGCAGGTCGCATTATCCATCGGTGGTCCAGGCGGCGCTTGTCGCGGAGCAGGCTGGGGCGGACGCCATTACCCTTCACTTGCGAGAAGACCGTCGCCATATCCAGGATCGCGATGTTGAATTGCTGGCCGAGATGATCGGCACACGAATGAATCTGGAAGTGGCGGTAACAGACGAAATGCTCGCTATTGCCGAGAGGGTTTGTCCGGTCGATGTCTGCCTTGTACCCGAACGACGTGAGGAACTGACCACCGAAGGCGGCCTCGATGTGGTCGGTGGCGAGGATCGAATACGCGCTGCCTGTCAGCGTCTGGGCAATGTCGGCATTCGGGTCAGCCTGTTCATCGACCCGGAGCCGGACCAGATCCTCGCCGCGGCCCGTTGCGGCGCCCCGATCGTCGAGTTTCATACCGGCTGCTACGCCGGTGCCAGGGGCAACGACGTGGTCCTTGAACTCGAACGTCTGGGCCGGGCCGTCAGTCTGGGTTGCCAGCATGGCCTGGTGGTCAATGCGGGTCATGGCCTCCATTACCACAACGTGCAGCCAGTCGCCGCGCTGAAAGGCATCAGTGAGCTCAACATCGGCCATGCCATCGTTGCGCGGTCCGTGTTCGTGGGTCTGGATGCGGCGGTGCGCGAAATGAAGCGGCTGATGGACACGGCAAAAGCCTGATCTTCCAGCCCACTAGTGTACCCCGTCGTTAATTCTGTAACTTTCAGAGTGTGACTGAGTCGACAAATCAAGGCGCGAACCGCAGTGAATGGCCAGCCCTTTACAAGGTTCGCAACACGGGCGACGGCTACGCTCGCAAGGCTTTATTCGCTGC
>JBGTEC010000260.1:0-3602 GCA_041747995.1 Wenzhouxiangella sp. | reverse complement strand
TGCCTTGTGCAGCAGTTCGCTCAGACGAACCTTGGCATCGAGCGCGGCGAGCACGTACAACTCCGAGGCAATATAAGCATCCCCCCGGTCACGTGCGATCTTGTCGGTCAGGTTGAGCACCCGGCTGGCATCGTTGGACAGATTGATCTGGCCGGCCTGGCCGGAGACCTTGGGAAAGCTGTCGAGCCGCTCGCCCAGGCCTGAGCGCAGCGGGTTGACCTGGGCACCGGCGCGGGCCAGCAGCCCACGGATTCCGCCGCCTTCCTGATCCAGCAGGGCGACCAGGATGTGCTCGGGCTCGAGCATGGCGTGGTCCATGCCCACGGCCAGGCTCTGTGCCTCGGCCAGCGCCTTCTGGAACCGGGCGGTCAGTTTATCCATACGCATAACGGATTGACTCCCCTAAAAATGTTCGACTTATCCACAGATGCGGATCAAGTGGACAGGAATCAAGCGCAATCAATCAAACGCTATGCCATAAGCCTCACACGTTCCGGATCGCCAACAGCCTGATTTCGGTCATGTCCTCAATTGCATAGCGGATTCCCTCGCGGCCAATGCCTGAGTCCTTGACCCCGCCGTAGGGCATGTGATCGACGCGGAAAGCGGGAATGTCGTTGATGATGACGCCGCCAACGTCCAGGCAATCCCAGGCTTTCATGATCTTGCCGATGTCGCGCACGAACAGACCGGCCTGGAGGCCGTAGCGGGACTCGTTCATGACAGCCAGCGCCTGGTCAAAATCATCGAAGCGCTCCAGGATCACGATCGGGCCGAACACTTCCTCGTTGTAGATGCGGCAGTTGCGCGGAACGTCTTCCAGAACAGCGGGACGAAGATAGACGCCATCGCGCTCGCCACCAACAAGGCAGGTCGCGCCTTGGTCAACCGCCTCTTCGATCCACTCGACCACGCGCTTGGCATCATCTTCGGAGATCATCGGCCCGATAAAGGTATCAGTGTCTCTCGGATCGCCGCCTTTGAGCTTGCCGACCTCATCGACCATGCGATCACGCAACTGATCGTAGATATCGGCATGGACCTGCACCCGCTGGACCGAAATGCAGCTTTGGCCGGACTGGTAGTAGCCCCCGAAAACGAGCCGCTGGACGGCATGATCGATATCGGCATCATGGTCAACCAGGCAGGCGGCATTGCCGCCGAGTTCCAGCACCACTTTCTTCTTGCCGGCCTTGGCCTTGAGCATCCAACCGACCTTGTCAGATCCGGTAAAGCTGAGCAACTTCAGGCGCTCATCCTCGGTGAAGCGCTGCGCCTGGTCCCGATCGACCGGCAGGATGGAAAATGCGCCTTCCGGCAGATCACACTCGGCCAGGATCTCGCCAATCAGCAACGCGCCGACCGGCGTTTTCTCGGCCGGTTTGAGAATGAACGGGCAACCGGCGGCGATCGCCGGGGCAATCTTGTGGGCGACCAGGTTGTAGGGGAAATTGAACGGTGTGATGAACGACACCGGCCCGATCGGCACGCGTTTCCACATGCCCTGGAACTGCTCTGACCGGGCCGCGATATCCATCGGCAGCACCTCCCCTCCGATCCGGGTCGCTTCTTCAGCGGCAATCTGGAAGGTCTCGATCAGCCGGGTGACCTCGCTTTCCGCGTCGCTGATCACCTTGCCCCCCTCGATAATCAGCACCTCGACCAACTCATCTCGGCGCTCCTGAAAACGCTCGACACAATGCAGCAACACATCCCGTCGTCGATGCGAGGGCAGTTGCGTCATCGCTTCACGAGCCGCCACGGCCGCACCGACGGCCTGATCGACCTGCTCATCGCCGGCCAGGGCGACTCGACAAGCCAGCTTGCCGGTATGCTTGTCGAAGACCTCAAGATCGTGATTGGCCTGTACCGCGCGATTGGCCAGGTAGTACGGGTACTCGTCCTTGATGCTCATGATCTGTCCTCCTCGCTCGTTTGGGGCTGGCCGTCCGGCCTTGCGACGGCGCAGGCTCGAATCTCAGGGCTTGATTTGGGCGCTTTGCCCCGGTATGGCCTCGAACAACTGGTGCTGGCTGTCACTGTAATCAATCGGGCAATCGATCAGGTGCACCCCTTTTGCGTCCAGGCATTTGCGCAACAGACCGGACAAGTCCTCGGTAGCGTCAACCCGATGACCGTGGGCGCCGTAACTTTCGGCATAGCGGACAAAGTCCGGATTGCCGAAGTCCATGCCAAAGTCGGCCAGGCCGAGATCCTGCTGCTTCCAGCGGATCATGCCGTAGGCGTCATCACGCAGGATCAGAACAACCAGGTCCTGTTGCAGGCGTACCGCTGTTTCCATCTCCTGTGAATTCATCATGAAGCCACCATCGCCGCAAACGGCCAGCACCTTGCGATCGGGATACACCAGGCGGGCGGCCATCGCCACCGGCAGGCCCGCGCCCATGCTGGCCAGGGCGTTGTCGAGCAGCACCGTGTTCGGCTCACAGGCCTTGTAATTGCGGGCAAACCAGACCTTGTACAGGCCATTGTCCAAAGCCACGATGCCGTCGTCTGGCATCGCCTGTCGCACCTCGTGCACCAGCCGGCGCGGGTGGACCGGAAAACTGTCGAGAGTGACGCCAGCGGCCAGGTCATCGTCCAGGGCGGCGCGCACGCGGTGGGCGAAATCGAAGTCCCAATGCTCCTGGGGCTGCATCTTCTCGGTGAACTGCCAGATGGCATTGGCGATGTCGCCGGTCACCTCCAGTTGCGGGAAGTAGACCGGGTCGACGCTGGCGGTCGAGAAGTTGACGTGAATGACCGTGCGTTTGCCCTTTTTCATGAAAAAAGGCGGCTTTTCGACCACGTCGTGGCCGACATTGATGATGCAGTCGGCATGATTGATGACCCGGTGCACGTAGTCGCCATCCGACAGCGCCGCATTGCCCATCCAGCAGTCGCCGGTTTCATCAACCACGCCCTTGCCCATCTGGGTGGTGAAAAACGGAATCCCAAAGCGATTGACGAAGCGGCGCAGCATGCGCGCGGTGTTCTTGCGGTTGGCGCCGGCGCCGATCATCAGCAGTGGTCGCGATGCCTTTTCAATTGCTTCGATGGCGCGCGCCACCGCCTTGTCCTCGGCCACTGGCCGGCGAATCTGGCTGGCGGCTAGTGGCCGCGCATCGTCTGCAACCGACTCGCGCGCAACATCCTCGGGCAGCTCCAGATGGGTCGCGCCGGGACGCTCTTCCTCGGCCCGCCGGAACGCCTCGCGCACCCGGGCCGGAATGATCGAGGCAGACACCACCTGGCGGGTATAACGGGTCACCGGGCGCATCAGGTCGACGACATCGACAATCTGAAAATGACCCTGCTTGGAGGTCATGATCGGCTTCTGGCCGGTGATCATGACCATCGGCATCGCACCGAGCTCGGCGTAGGCGGCGGCGGTGACCAGATTGGTCGCGCCCGGACCCAGCGTCGACATGCAGACCCCGGGCTTGCCGGTCAGGCGACCGTAACAGGCAGCCATGAAACCGGCGGCCTGTTCATGCCGGGTGACGATCAGACGGATAGACGAGCGCCGCAACGCTTCGACCAGATCGAGATTCTCCTCGCCCGGTACGGCAAAGATCTGCTCAACGCCTTCCGCCTCCAGA
>JBGTEC010000259.1:0-1846 GCA_041747995.1 Wenzhouxiangella sp. | reverse complement strand
ATGCGGCGGCCTTGCTTGATCTCACCGTGAAGGCCCATGGCGGTGATCTCCGCGATGACACCGGTACTTTCACTTTGGCGATGGAGGGGGATTGGAAGCGGCTGATCGTTCGAATTCAGCCGGTGGTCACCGACGCCGGCTTCCGCATCAGCGCCGATGAGCGCTACACGCCGAAAGACAGACGCTACGAGGTGCGACACCAAGGCCCGGATGGGACCAAGACGGTGATCCGTCAGGGGTGCGGCATCGAGCTCTACTATAACGGCGAGCCGGAGACTGACCCGGCCCGGCTGCGAGCCACGGCGATGACCACCGATGCGTTCGAGCTGTTCCATTTTGGACCGACATTCATCCTGCACCGACAAAGCGCGCTCACGCGCCTCAGCGACCAGCGCGAGAACGGCGTCAACTACCGGCGCCTGCTGGCGACCCTTCGACCCGGTTTCGGCGAGGCCGAGGAAGACGAGGTCGTTCTCTGGATCGACCCGGCCAGCGACCTGTTGTTTCGAGTCCACATGACGCTGAACGGTTTCGAAACCACCCAGGGCGCCCATGTCGACACCACGTTTCTGGCCTACGAACAAGTCGGAGACTACGTTTTCCCCGTCCGATTCGAAGAGCGGGTGCGCGGGCCGCTGCGTATCCACGCTCACGACTGGTGGATTACCGAGTTCGCCTACGAGGCGCCATAGAATTTTCGGGTATTGTTTGTGCGCGGGCTTTTGAGTCCGGCGGGACGAAGCCAAAACCGGTAGAATCGCGCGATTGCTTATGCGACTCATCCGCGACACTCAACCAGGGTCTGACCAGAAGCCGGCTACCGCGCTGGCAGTGGGCAACTTTGACGGTCTGCATCGTGGCCACCAGGCCCTGATTCGGGCAGTTTGCGCGCGCGCCGACGAATTGACTCCGGCCCTGATGTGCTTCGAGCCCTTGCCGGCGACGTTTTTCCGACCGGACAAACCGGTGCCCAGGGTATTGAATGTCCGCGACAAGCTGAATCTGTGCCGTCGTTACGGTATAGATGAGGTGTTCATGCTGAGATTCGACCGCGATTTTGCGGCTCAAAGTCCACGAGCGTTTGCAGCGAACATGCTGGCAGGGCTGGCAGGGGCCCGACACGTCGTTGTCGGCCCTGATTTTCGATTCGGCGCCAGGGCGGCAGGCGATGTCGAGTTGCTGGCCGAACTGGGCCGGGAGCTGGGTTTTGCCGTCGAGGTAGTCGATGCTGTGACGGACCAGGGTGAGAAGGTTTCCTCGACGCTGGTCAGGGCGGCCATGCAAGCTGGCGATCTTGAGCGCGTCAGGCAGCTGCTGGGGCGATCCTGCGCGATGTCGGGACGGGTCTTGCGTGGCCGTCAGCTTGGCGCCAGGCTGGGTTATCCGACTGTGAACCTGCGGCCGCCGGTGCCGCCCGCATTGAGCGGCATCTTCGCGGTTCGGGTCAGTGGGCCAGGCCTCGAGAGGCACCCTGCGGTCGCAAGCCTCGGCAAGCGTCCGACGGTGGCCGGCACCGACTGGCTGCTTGAGGCACACTTGTTCGATTATCAGGGCGATCTTTACGGAAGGCACCTGACCGTCGAATTCATCGAGTACCTGCGTCCAGAAAAGAAATATGACGATCTTGAGACAATGAAAGAGCAAATGGACAAAGATGCCCAACAGGCTTGCTCAATCCTGAACCCCAACCCTGAATCCTGATTCCTTCATGGACTACAAAGACACAATCAATCTGCCCCAGACCGACTTCCCGATGAAGGCGTCGCTGGCCACCCGTGAACCGGGCATGCTCGACGACTGGTATGCAAAGAATTTGTACCAGCAGATCCAGCAGGCGACGGCCGAT
>JBGTEC010000258.1:0-2686 GCA_041747995.1 Wenzhouxiangella sp. | reverse complement strand
CGTCTTCCGTCTTCCGTCTTCCGTCTTCCGTCTTCCGTCTTCCGTCTTCCGTCTTCCGTCTTCCGTCTTCCGTCTTCCGTCTTCCGTCTTCCGTCTTCCGTCTTCCGTCTTCCGTCTTCCGTCTTCCGTCTTCCTTCCTCCGCCTACCCCGCCTCCCGCCCCCGCTGCCCCCTCTGAACCACGCTGCAGGCGACCAGATCGCCGGTCACATTGACCATGGTGCGCGACATGTCGAGAATCCGGTCAACGCCGATGATCAGTGCAATACCCGCCGCCGGAATGCCGATCGTGGCCAGCAGCATGGCCAGGATGACGATGCCGATGCCCGGCGTCCCGGGCGAGCCGATGGATGCGCCAATGGCCAGCACGGCAATCAGCAACAGGCTGGCCAGTCCCACATCGACCTGGAACACCTGGGCCAGGAAAATGGTCGCGACAACTTGATACAAGGCAGTACCGGCCATGTTGATGGTCGTGCCCAGCGGGATCACGAATTGCGACAGGGCCGGATCGATCCCGAGCCGGTCCTCGGCGGTCTTGATGGTCATCGGCATCACCGCCGCCGACGACGAGGTGGAAAACGCCAACAGTTGTACATCGCGGACCTTGGCCAGAAAGACCAGCGGCGAGGCACCTACCAGGACGCGATAAATGGTCAGGTACAGCAACATCATCAGACCAAGGCCGAAAATGACCGTCAGCACGTAGAACCCCATGCCGAGCAAGGCATCAAGCCCCAGCCTGGTGGTAACCTGCGCAAGAAGTCCGAACACCGCCAGCGGCACCAGATACATCGCCCAGCGCACCACCACCATGGTCACTTCCTGAATGCTGCCGAGCAAATCGAGCAGCGGCTGCGACTGGCGCCGGTTCATGGTGACCAGGGCGATGCCCACCAGCAGCGCAAACAGCACCACTTGCATCATGTTCTGCTCCAGCCCGGCCTGAAGCGGGTTGGTTGGAATGATTCTGACCAGTTGCTCGGGCAAGTCCTGCAGACTGGGAGCGGTTGTTGCCTCGACCTCCTCACTGATTTCGACAGTGGCAGTCAGCCCCCCGGCGTCCACCCGCTCGCCCGGTTTGAGCGTCAGCGCCACGCCGACGCCGATGGCCACCGCCGCGATTGTTGTGAGCAAAAAGAACCCGACCACCTTGAAACCGATCGTTCTCAGGTACTCGAGGTTTTCGCCGGCCGCCATGCCGAGCACGATGGAGGCAAACACCAGCGGAATGACGATCATCTGGATCAGCGCCAGGAACAGATAGCCCGGCAGAGCCAGCCAACTGGTCAGCACAGCCGCGAACTCAGGTGTAACCAGCGCCATTGATGGCCCCAACAAGACCCCGACGGCAATGCCCAGAAACATTGCCACCAGCACCTGCAGCCACAAGCGCGCCTTGATAAAGCCCATCAACTGGCCATTGAGCTGGCGCAGGGCGCGCGGCTTGAATCCCCTGAAGGCCCGGCTGATCATCCACTTCTCCTTAAATTGTTCTGTCAGGATTGTTCTGTCAGGTTGGTTGAACTGAAAAAAATTAGTCCAGCAGAACCAGGTAAGCCACTCCGCGCCGCCGAATTTCCAGGGCCAGCTCCCGATCCTTCGAGACCGGGAACTGCTCTCTCAGTTCTCCAAGGTGGCGCACGAGTTGCCGGTTGACCGCCACCACCACATCGCCTGCCCGCAAGCCGGACTCCCAGGCTGTTGTACCACGTCGAACTTCCTCGACCAGCACGCCCACGGCACGCGTGCGGTCGGGAATTCGAGCCAGAATCACACCATCCAGGCGCTGATCAAGGCGCCGGCCCGAGATTCGGGCATCCAGATCCTCGGCCATCCGCACGCGCACCTCGTGCTCACGCCCGTTGCGCACATAAGCGACCCTGACCTCCGAATCCACGGCCAGCAGGCCCTCGATATTGCGCAAAGCCTGACTGTTGGTGATCGGGCGCTGATCGATGCTGATGATGACATCCCCCGCGCGGAGGCCGGCCTCGGCCAGAGCCGAATCGGCTCTCAAACGCGTGATGACCGCGCCGGTTCTGCCCTCCATCCCCAGCGCTTCGCGAAGGTCGACACTCAGATCCTGAACTTCCACGCCCAGCGAGCCGCGGCGAACTTCGCCAAACTGAATCAGTTGCGCCATCACGTGCGCCGCCGTGCTGGCAGGAATGGCGAATCCGATTCCCACATTGCCGCCCGATGGGGTAAAAATGGCCGTATTGATGCCAATCAGCCGTCCACGCAAATCAATCAGGGCGCCGCCGGAATTGCCCGGGTTGATTGATGCATCGGTCTGGATGAAGTTCTGGTACTCAAGGCCACGCAGGCCCGAGCGGCCCAACGCCGATACGATCCCGGAGGTGACCGTCTGGCCCAGGCCAAACGGATTGCCGACGGCCACGACGAAGTCGCCCACCCGCAATTGATCGAAATTCGACAATGGCAATTCACTGAGGTCTTCGGCCTGAATCCTGATCACAGCCAGGTCGGTATCACGGTCAGAGCCAATGAACTCCGCGGCGTATTCGCGCCCGTCCTGCAGGGTGACGGCGATATCGTCGGCGCCATCAATGACATGGTTGTTGGTCAGAACGAAACCGGCGGTCGCATCGACCACAACCCCGGAGCCCAATGATTGCTGCACGCGCTCTCGCGGAATGCTGGGAGCGTCAAAGAACCGCCGA
>JBGTEC010000257.1:0-12912 GCA_041747995.1 Wenzhouxiangella sp. | reverse complement strand
GAAAGGCCGGGCGGTCTCGACTGGCGGCAATTCCATCAGAGCACGCAGGTGATTCTGCCAACTGGCCGCCTGAACGAGGAAACTGGTGGCGATCGCCAGGGAGATCACGCCGAAACCCAACTTCAGCCAACGCAGCCAGCGCCCGCGAACAACTGGCAACTCCATGAATCGCCACAGCCAGAAAACGAACACACCCAGACCGTAGCCGGCTGCCAACGCAATGCCTGAAAGCACAGCCTGTAATTCGAAAGGCCTCGGTATCAGGCTGGGCGAAAGCGATACGGCAAAAAACAAGGTGCCCAACAGCAGTCCGGGTGCAGACAGGGAATACCACAGGCGGTATAAGCGGGGTTTTATCATGCAAGAGATTCTTGCATAAACGAACTGGTAAATCAGGGGTCAGAACAGCGGAGCCGGGGCAGGACAACGATGGTCTGCCGACAACTTGGCTGCCCTCATGGAACATGAAATTGGTTCAGCGAGGGCCGCAAGGCAGGACGTGCAGGGAATGGGTGCCTGAGTGTGCTGTTCGGATCAGCCAATGCAAAAGGCCCCGGCAAGAACCGGGGCCAATGAGGATTTCGATGAAATGTGCTCATACATTTCCCGGTAGGTCAATCGAGAATGAACCAGGCAGCGGTATTGCCGCCGGGAAGGCCTTCCCAGGTCCAGATTGCCGCGGTGTCACCCGGCGTCCACGGGCCGTGGTCGAGTAGCCACAGGTTGAGTCCGGGCGGCAGGAAATCGCTGGCGCCCAGGTTGATCTTGTCGCAGGCACGGTCGCCGCCGGGCTCGAAGCCGACATCGGGGGCGATGAAACCGTCTTCGTCCGGCTCCATGATGTAGATGCAGTTGTTGCCGGTCAGGTTGACCGTGCCGGAACCGCCGACGACGCCACCGGCCACAAAGCCGCCGTCGAAGCTGCCATCAAAGGCCCACAGGGTGACGGCGTTGCCGGGCTCCAGGCCGCCGGCGACGATCTGCACGGTGAAGGACTCATCCGAACGCACTGCGAGATTGGCGTAGCCGTTGATTTCGGTGCAGTTGGAGCCACTCCAGGGATTGCGGGCCAGGGAGTCCTCGAGTTCGATGTCCGGGTCCGGAATCAGGGTGTCCGGGTCCAGGGTGCCGTAAACCAGATCCACCAACTCGCAACCCAGCTCGACCGAATGGAACTGGACGGGGTGGGAATCCGGCGGTCCGCCGGCATGATCCGGGGGTCCGGGCTGGGCAGAGATTGTACCGCTCAGTGCCAGCGCTGCGCTGGCTGTCACAAGGGTCAGAATTGCACGCATGTTTTCCTCCTACTAGTGTGGTTGGTGTGAGCCGCGACGATAGTGCCTCGGT
Organism: Wenzhouxiangella sp.; assembly: GCA_041747995.1. Taxonomy (GTDB): domain Bacteria; phylum Pseudomonadota; class Gammaproteobacteria; order Xanthomonadales; family Wenzhouxiangellaceae; genus Wenzhouxiangella. Next base: position 11,565 of record JBGTEC010000257.1, on the reverse strand, counting down.
CCACAGTGGCTCCAGCATGGCTGTGGCCTAGCCGAAAAGTCCTGAGGAAAGGCTGAGCATCCGGTGTGGTTTTCATTACCGTGGCCTGATGGTCGGGCATGCAGCGGCCGGGGGCATTTTTGAATCGGCCTCCGGGCTGTACAATGGTGGCTATGATCTACCCAAACGCTTCGATCCTTCGGAGATCGGCGGACGCTGTCAGGAAGATTCGGCGTGGAATCTGAAAGCGCTTTCCGATTGGGGCCGTGGGAAGTTTACCCAACCAGAAATCTCATCTGCGGAGCCGATGGGCAGGTCCAACTCAGCCCACGCACCATGGAAGTGCTGGTTTACCTCGCCGAACGCGCTGGCCAAGTTGTCAGCAGGGACGAGTTCGATTCCCGGGTCTGGAGTCCCGCCATCGTCACCGACGATGCCCTGACCCGCTGCATCCACGACCTGCGCAAAGCCTTGGGCAGCGATCCGTCCGCGCCACGTTTCATCGAAACCATCCCAAGACGCGGCTACCGTCTGGCGGTCGACGTGCAGCCGCTCACCCAGGCAGGCGAATTGTCCGCCGGTCGGGCCGGTCGCAGTCTCGGCCCCTGGATTCTGGCTACTTTGCTCGTCGCGGTGGTTGCTGTTGCGGGCCTGTATTTTCGCGCACCAGGCGCCCCGGCGCCGTCGGCGCCGGAAGCCACACTGGCGGTTCTTCCGTTTGGCACTATCGGCATGGAGCCGGCTCTGCCGCTGGCCGAGGGCGTTCATCATGATCTGTTGACCCGGCTGTCCGAGCAGAATCATCTGCGGGTGATCTCGGCGCGATCGGTCCGTCGATACCGCGACACGGATCTGCCGATCTCGCACATTGCTACCGAGTTGGGGGTGGCCTGGATCGTCGAAGGCACCGTTCAGCAGGCCGGAGAGGAGTTTCAGATCAATGTCCAGCTCACCGAGGCGGCCAGCGACACGCTACGTTGGGGCCGCAGTTACCACCAGAACCTGAGCGCCGAACGCCTGTTCGCCGCCCAGGGCGAAATCATCGAAGACATCATCCAGTCGATTTACGACCGCATCGAACCTGCAGATCAACCTGCAGATCAACCGACGATGGGCCGCATGCCAACCGACAGCCTTGAGTCCTACACCCGTTACGTGCAGGGACGAACCAGCCTCGATGCGCGCACCGAGCCGGCCATGCGCCGGGCCGCCGAGTTCTTCCGCGCCGCCACCGTCGCCGACCCGGATCATGCGCTGGCCTGGGTCGGGCTGGCCGATGCCCTGACCCTGCTTCATGACTACGGTTATGCCGCCCCGGAAGAAGTCCTCGACCAGGCTCGAGCGGCGATCGACCGTGCCCTGGCACTGAACCCCGACCTGGCCGAGGCCCATGCTTCCCTGGGGCTGTATCACGGCACACGCCGGCAGATGTCGGAAGCCGTTACCGCTCTGCGGCGAGCGATCGAGCTTCGGCCGGGCTACGCTGAGGCCCACAACTGGCTGGGCTGGAGCCTTGCCGTGGTTGGAGACGGCCCGGGCGTCATGGAAAACGGCCGACAGTCGGCCAGGCTTGATCCGATGTCGCCCGAGGCGCTGACCAATTATGCCTTTGGCTACATCGCCACCGGCCAGTACGCGCGTGCCCTCGATCCGGCTTTTCGGGTCAGGGAGCTACAGCCCGACTTCACCACTGGAACACTGTATGAGGCCTGGGCGCTTTACCACCTCGGCCGATTCGAGGCAGCCCGGGATTTGCTCGAAGGCCTGCGCGCCGAATGGGCCGGCGCGGCCGCCGAAGCCACCCTTGCCCTGGTCCATATTCAGCTTGACCGCCCCGACCGCGCCCGGGAACTGCTCGCCGAGATTTCGGCCGGTGAGGATCGATTCGCCGAAGGGCTGGTTCAAGCCGCGTTGGGCGACACAGAAGCTGCCTTTCAAAGCTGGGAAAAGGTAGAGGACTGGGGTTACGGCGCGGCGCTGGTGGTCCACCACCTGTTCCCGGACATCCTTGACCGATTTCGCCACGATCCACGCTTTGAAGCCATCAGGGAAGATATCTGGGCAGACTTCGGATGGGGCGACGGTCCTGGCCGGCTGCTGTCCCGGTAGCTGGTTCCTTGACCGACTCGTACATGCCCGAGAAAAATCCCGGACCGAGCCCGCTTTACTTTGGATCGTGTATGATTGCTTTTTAGACGTTTTCGCTTCAGGCTTCTCAAAAATCTGCGCCGACCAGAAACTATTCACTCCAATGCGCGTATTTCGCCCCTTTCGTCACCGCCATCCACAGCGGTCACTCATCGCCACCGCGCTGCTTGCGTGGCTGATGGTGTCCTCCGCCATGGCCGATGACTGGCACGAACTATTCAAAAGTGATCTCGGAAAGTGCGAATCGATCCCCGCCAACGCCTACGAAACCGGCCTGCTATTCAATCCCGCCGGGCGGCGCACCTATTTCCAGCGCTCACGTTGTCTGCAGGGCGTCGCAATCAAATGGCGTGACGCACAGCTTTGTGACCGGGTCAGGCAACGTCGGTCGTTGTTTTTCAGCGGCGATGCGATTTCAGAAAGCGCCTGCCAGGAGGCCGTCGCCGAGCAACTTGTCGACGACCGAGAGCGCGCCGAATCCGTTGCTACCGAAGGTTTCCACAGAGTAATCGGCGCCCATCTCGAACGACCTCATTATCTGGGCGGTGATTTTTTGTTCCGGATTGAAACGGAAGGAAGTCATCCGGGTAGCTATCAGATCCGGATCGACGCATTGAGAGCTTCATCTGCTTCAATGATCGACGACTACAGGACCCCGATGGGCTCCAACGGCCATTCATTGGTGCGCTCAATTCGCCCACATCAGATTAGCCAAGCACTGCCCGACGAAGGCATGGACCACGTCGTCAAATTTCGGATTACTTTGGAACTGCCGCCACGATCCCATACGGATCAGTTCGTGCTCGCGCTGATTCCAATAGAGAACAGGCGCAGTGCGTTTGACATCACAGTTGATCTATCGCAACTCTGAACAGTTGAATCCACGCGAACCAATAGTGAAAGCACGTCCACCACGAAATAGAACTCCGACCGGCCGAACAACCCTGCGCCCCGAGACTAAGGCGCATTAACCTGCTCTATCGGTATTGCCGAGTATCCACCTTGTCCGGGTCAGGCCGAGCTGGTGAGCTGGGAGAAGACCGTCGCGCTGGCCGATGTGGCGCTGTATCTCGTAAAAAAAGGCGACCGCGATGGTTGGTGTCTGATTCAGCCGAAGGCCTCAATGGTACCCGAGGAGTTGATTCGAAGACTCGATGGAGATCCAGAAGGGCTGCTGACCCCCGGCGATATGATGGTAAAGCTTTCTACCTCAAATACTCAGGATCAAGAAAGCTACCCATACAAATGATATATTTACAAGCAAACACCCGATTAGAACGTAGAGCTTGTATATCCTTCCCGCAAGCGCCGTGGATTCTTTCCTCCCCCTATAAAACTGCAGATAGACCAAGCAATCAAAGATCACAAGGAAAATTCCGCAGGCAACAAGTAATCCAATCGCAGTCATTTACAATCCAAATAAAATATTTCGCCTGGCAATCCGCACACAACATAGCCAACCATCATAAAAAAACGCTACGTTTCCTTGAACGGCCATGCGCGCAATGCATACGCCAGCATGGAGTAACAAAGCAGCAAGACAAGGTGAGGCCAGTTCGATCCAGCCCAGGCAGCAGAGATCTCAAATATACTTCCGTGCACATCATATTTCACTACCCCCGTCCAAAACAACAAGGACACTAACAGGAAACTGAACAGGGCGGCAAATAGAAAGGCGATTCCGAATACCTCTTTCCTCCGCCCATCGAATATCCTGCTCATGGATATGACAAGCGCTGACGTGATAGCGATCAGCAACCATGAAATAGAATTTCTATGCAGGACCATGGCTAACGAGGAAGCCAAAAGCATCGGAGCTGGCGCTGAAACGGCGAATAATGCAAATGCACCAAAATTCCTTTTCATCCTGATGATCTCCACATTCCCGACCTCATTTGGCAGCACCTCAATCACCCCGGGAAGCCAATAAGGCATTGCCGCCGAGCAACACGAGCACATAGCACTCTTGTACATAATTCATTACGTTGACGCATTCAAAACCTTCTCGATCGCTGCCAGGTTCGTACCAGTGACAACTTCGCCGTCCTTAAGCTTGAACCCAAGCGCATTTAGATTGTCCGGCGTTTTAATGGGGTCGCATACTGCCGGCTCTAGCACCGCATCACCTGGATATACGTTAAGCACCTTATTCTTTTTCCGATGCAAAAGAAGAGAGAACGTCCGGGTGGGAAATCTCCGAGGCTGATTGAACTCGGGGTCGTCCTCGATTGGCTCAAACTCATAATACTCTTGCCCATACAGACACAGGATTCTTGATTCGCCAATATCCAAAAAGTGAATGAGGCAACTGGTGCCAAGATCCTCAACCGTCAAGGCAGCGATTACCTCGTAGTCCAAAAGCAAAGCCTCACCACGAGCCTGTAGCTGCTTTAGATGCTCTTCCCTTGAAACTCCACCCAAGGCACGCGACCAAGCTGGTGCATTTGCGATCAGGTATACCAGGACTGCCATCAGTAATGCAGCACCTAACACCAGCACAAGCAGTGACAGAAATGCCCCTACAGGATCTCTGGTCGCAATCCACAGCAACGCATAGAGAAACACCATGATCAAACACAAGATCTTACGCAAGCCTGTTTTACCTCGATCATAGTTAGCATACTTCGGCGAGCGCTTGCGGCGGGCGCGCAAGATATAGCGGATGTCCCAGCAAGGAATCCATTGCGAACGGGTTCTGAACCGTATACCTGTAAAATTTCATTCCTCTGTATTCAGTTCTTCGATCTCTCTATCCGGGGTTCTTCGACGGGTTCTATCGGATCATTACGAGGCGGGACATGCTCATTTTCTTTCCTGAGATCACCACATTTCGACAGTCGTATTTTCCCGTACCTCACATCTTCATGAGACACCAGATCGGCGATGGCGTAGGCCCTATGGTTCGACAAATCCATTCGCGCAACGTCACTCAAATCATGCTCAACCTCCGACATGATCTGATCGCCCCGGTATAAGCTTTCACAAGCCTCTGGCATTAATCGTTCGCGGGCATAATATCCGGACATCACATAGTGAATTGCTGGATCATTCTGAAACTCACTGTACTGAGCTCTGAAAAGATCAAAAATACGAGATTTACGTAGAGCTTCAAGCTCTTGTCCTAGCAGCGCTATGGTTTGATGAAACTCCAACCAAAAGCCGGAGTCAACTTCACGCCTTTTATATATTTCTTCCAATAGCCAGACCAACAACTCTGGCGAAACAGAAAAGACATCACTAAAATCGATCCAACTAACTTTGCCAAGAAATTCTTGAATCTTGGATTTTTCATCTTCAGTTAATTCAGAGTCGCCGCTAAAGTAGACGAATCCACTATTGCATAAAATGATACCTGGCCGCATGCCATGCGGCCAAGTAACGCCGAACCGCTCACTTCGTATTGCGTCTCCACCGCCAATGCTCACCTCTGGAGTTCTGACACAGACCCCTTCTGAGAACGGGTCATCTTGTTCTGTATAGATAAATCGAGATGCATTAACGTTGTCAAAGAACAGGACGCAAATTATCATGCCAATCATAAACCGCGAAATCGCCGTCATATCAAGATCCAATCAGAACAGTTAATATAATCGACGCTCACAACGGAAATTCAGCTCAATAGTCCGGCTATGTCTGCGCTCGCGCGCCTTGCCGGAGGCCGACTCTGAAGCGCTGAATGTCTGCTGATTAGTGATCTCATTAGTAACAACAGAAGCTATTTCGTAAACTATTATGCCTACACCACTCATCAACGTAAGCGCTCTGTTAAACGACATCACTGGCCTCACTAGTGTCCGGTTTGAAATCCTCCCACTACATCTTTAGTTCGTCCGTGACTCGTTTTTTGGTGCTGACCTCGAAAAGGTGACAATCACCAAGGCTGCAGTACCCGAGAAGAAAAGGACCGGGAACGCAATCCATCGCAGGACCATTCCGATCTCAGGAGGTACAATTGCCCCTTGGATTCCCTTCCGCTCTCCAACGCCTGAAATCCGACAACAAACAATATGATCAGGAAAGCGATGGCAGTCAAACGGGAAACAATAGAATGAGTTTCCAAAACACAAAGGTCCGCTAGCCCATCGAGCAGGTCAAACGTAATTGCCCACCGGATCAGCCCGGCCACTGGACAATTACAATCAACCGGGAGGTCGAAGTCAAGCGAAATTAGCCTTTTTGGTATTTATCTGCTCCGTTGGCGGCGCTATAGGTGACAACGCGACTTTCCCTCTCTACTATGCTCATGATTCGCTTTCCGCTGGAATCCATTGGCCACTACCAGGAGCCTGTCTGATGAAATTCTGTTTCGAGTTCGTTCGTTCCATGCCCCGAGCCGTTTGTGTCCTGCTGCTGGCCGGGCTGGTCAGTTCGTCATTTGTCCAGGCCGAGGAGGAAGCCGAGCGGTCTGCTCCGGCGCCCATGTCAGGCGAGCGGCTGGCCGAGTTGATCGGACACCTCGACCCGGAGGCGGTCGTTGAAAGCAATAGCGTGCAGTTCTCGATTGGTGATCGCGCCCACTTTGCGGTCTGGGATTCAGCTGCCAACAGGATGCGCCTGATGAGCCCTGTTGCCGAGATCGGGATGCTCAGCGAGGCTTTGATGTTCCGGATGCTTCAGGCCAATTATGATTCGGCGCTGGATGCGCGCTATGCCACCGCTCAAGGGCTGGTGTGGAGCGTGTTCATTCATCCATTGTCGAGCCTGGACGAAGAGTTTCTGGGCTCGGCCATTCGCCAGGTCCACATCGCCGCCGAAACTTTCGGCAGCACCTTTAGTTCCGGTGAGCTGATCTACGGCGGCGGCGACAGTCAGGAACAACTCGACGAACTGGAAAAGGCCCTGGATCGCTTGCTCAATCCGACCACATAAAGGGTGCTGGCGAGGCTTGCAGACTGACCGGTCAGTCTGCGCTCAGCCCAAGCTGCTGTTCGAGAAACTCTGCCTCGTGGCGGAAGTAGAACAGCCGATTCGATAGCCTGCGCCAACCGTGGCCCTCGTCGCGAAAACGGATGTAGGGCGCATCGATGTCGTTGGCGCGCAGGGTGCGAACCATGACCTCGGTTTCGTAAATTTCCACCCGTCGATCATTGACCCCATGGGAGTACAGCACCGGGACGTTGATCTGGTCGGCCTGGCGAATGGGTGAGTGGATCTTGTAGAACTCGCGCCAGTGCGCTTCGCTGATATCCCCGTACTCGATCCGGTCGGAAGCCTTCAGGGCGGGCGCGGCGACTTCCAGCGCCGTGACCCAGTCGGCCACCCCGTAGAGCGAAACACCGGCAATGAAATGGCCGGGATGGTTTGCCAGCACGGCGTTGACTGCGTAGCCACCGTAGGAACCGCCACGGACAATCGCGCGGTCAACATCGACCCGACCGTCCTCGCGCAGGAACTTGAGCATGTCAACCAGGTCGCGAATGCTGTCCAGGCGTTTTTCGCGATCATCGAGGGTCATGTAGGTGTGGCCGAAGCCGCTGGAACCCCGGATGTTCGGCTGAAATACGGCAATGCCGCGATTGAGCAGGTACTGCATGGGCCCGGCATAATTGGCCATGGCCTGCGAGGTCGGGCCGCCGTGGACATCGAAAACCACCGGCGGCGGACGATCATCGACTCGTGCCTGTTCGTGGGGCAAATACAGCAGCCCCTGCAGCAAGACGCCATCGCGCGCCAGCATGCGAATGCTTTCCGGCCGCACCAGTCGCTCGCGATCAAGGCCGGCCAGGTTGCTGGCCCAGACGGTGCGTGTGCTGCCGGAAGCCAGATCCCACACGACCAGGTCGCCGGGCGTGGACCAGCCATTGATCATGATTGTGGCCAGGCTACTATCAGCGTGACAAGACAGGGCATAGACTCCTTCCAGAACATCCGGGGTGTCCAGCGCGCGATCCGCGGTCAAATCACGACCATGCAGTTGGAAGAATCCATGCTCGTTGGTGGTCCACAGCAGGTAGCGCCGGTCTGGACCACACAAGTGGATGTTGTCGATGTCGTAATCGGCTTCCACCACCGTGGTCACGCTGTTGTCGGCCAGTTCGCGACGGACCAGGGCCCGGAATTCGCGGTTCTCGTTCGATGCGTGGTAAACCGCCTTGCCATCACCGGTCCAGGCAAAGCCGCCGTCTTCGGTATTGGCGCGGCGTTCGGGCTCGGCCAGGATTCGCTTGTCGCCGGATGCCAGGTCGAGCAGGTACAGATTGTTGGAATCCTCACCGACCGCCTGGGTCAATATCAGATTCTGGCCATCCGGCGACAGCGAGCGTGGCCACCAGGCGTAGTCGCCCTCGAACACCCTGCGTTGCTCACCGCTTTCGAGATCCAGAACATAGATGTCGAAATCCAGCCCGTTGCGCTCGGTCGAGGCAAACACGATGCCGCGATTTTCGGGCAGGACCGCGCCGAATTGCCGAAACGCACCTGGAGCAGCCGGCAGGATGCGCTGTTCGCTTTTTCCGTCCAGGCTGATTCGAAAATAAGCTTCCTGCTCATCGCCATCGCTGTCGGCGCCATAGAACAGGCTTTGGCCGTCACGTGCCCAGTGCGAGAAGGTTACGCCGTTGCCGAAGGTCAACTGTCGCGGCTGGCCGCCAGCGGTCGATGCAACCCAGATTTGCGGCTCACCGGTCAACAAACTCTGAACTGCGACATACTCCCCCCCTGGCGACAAACTCGCGCCCTGGATACCCTGGGCCAGCAGAAAACGAGCGATATCGGCCGGGTATTCACCGGCCAGCCCCACCCGAATCGGTTCGGCCTCGGGTTCGATCGCTTCCAGGCTTTCATCCGGCCCTTCGCCGGGACCCGGTTGGGCGATGACCAGACTGGCTGGCAGCAGCAACAGCACAAGGGGCAGCAAGGTCGATCGGGCAATCCACATAGCAGGGCTCTCCATAGACAGGTGATGCGGCGGGGCCGTTGGCAGCGGTTTAGTCTATTCCGGTTTTGCGCTTGCAATCATGCCCAGACGGTGAAACCCTTTCCCAGGGTCTGGTGTCATAATGCCAGACAACCCTTATCTGGTGGAGCCAGGATTATGGCTAGATGGATTTCCCGTAGCATTTTTTCGACAATTCTGGCGAGCTTTCTCGTTGCAGGCTGGGGAGGTTACGCGGCCGCCGATCAAGCCGAACCGGACAGGCTTGAGGAATTGGTGGCGGAACTTGAGGCGATCGACAGAAGCATCGAGCGGATCGAGACGACCGAAGATGGCAAGCTCATCGTTCATCGACGGTACGAGGTGACTGGCAGCCGCATCAAGCGGGAGCATGTCCAGGAACTCGATCCCGAAAAGCTGAAGGATGTGGATTACGCTCTCGAGGACGTGCTTCTGTCCCTGCCGTTCCAAGTCAGGCAATACACTCGTGCAGAGCTGGAGCGCCACGGCCATACCGACCTGGCCCGAGCCCTGGCAGATCGCGATCCACGCATCCAGAGGTAACTGAAAACCCCGACTCTCTCCTCGCCGTTGTGTTGTTCGCTCGGGCTCATCACTTCCCTGGTTGCCGTCGCCGCGAAGCCTAAGGGGCGGGTGTGGCGCCGGGCGGCACGTGACGGCGCAGGAACTCGTTGAGGCGGCCGAAGGTATAGCGTGCGTAATGTTCGCTGGCCGCCCACCAGTGACCTGAATCGTGCGGAATGTCGAGCTCGAATTGCTTGCCGAGCAGCTGGAGTTTTTCGGCCAGCATCAAGGTCGTCTTCAGAGGCACGATGTCGTCGTGGCGGCCGTGGATAATCAGCAGGGGATCGGCCAGGAGTTCTCCCAGGTCCAGCAGGCTGCCCTGCTCGAAAATTTCCGGGTGGGTGTCCGGGCGCCGTGTCAGGTGCTGGTCGAACCCGGTGAAATGCCAGACGTCGACTGCCGGCGCGCCAGCGACTCCGGCGGCGAACAGCCCGGGCTTGCGAAACAGGGCGGTCAGCACTAACAAACCGCCGTAACTGTTGCCCCAGATGCCGATGCGATCGGTATCGACCCAGGGTACGGTGGCCAGGTAATCGACGGCGCTGTGCAGGTCTTCGAGATCATCGCGCCCCCAATCTCCCTGGAACGCTTCACGAAAGGCGACGCCGTAGCCAACACTGCCGCGCACATCCACAAGCACGGTGATGTAATCACCGGCCAGGGCCATCTGCTGCTGCAGCAGGGAGGTCGGGCGATCGGGGTTCCAGTAATTGAGCACGGTGTTCGAGTAAATACTGCCGAAGATCACCGGATAGCGCCGCTCCGGGTCGAGATTTGGCGGCTCGATGATGCGCGCGTGGATGGTGAAGTCGTCGATGCGGCTGGGAAAGCTCACGTAGCGCGGCTCGATCCAGTCGTACTGGTCGAATTCCGGCAATGGCGAGCGGGTGATGCGTCGCTCCTTCTCGGTGCCGTCAGCGCCAATATCGAGCCAGTACAGCTCGGTCGGCGTCGTGTCGTTGGAGGTCACCAGAGCAAGCTGGCGGCCATCCGGTGAAAGCGCTGGCTGGTGGATGCCTGGCATCTGCGTGAGTCGGTCGCTGCGCCCAGTATCGACGGATAACCGGTAAACGTGGCGCTCGTACGGGCTGTGCTCGCTGGACACGTAGAGAATGTCACCATTGGCTTCAATCTCCATCCAGGCTGCAGAGCGATCGTCGGCGACGTCGAAATCGCCGGTCAGCCGCACGGGCGCGCCGCCGGCGACGTCCAGGGCATAAAGGCGATAAAACGCTTCGTGGTCGCCAATGAACACGATGTGCTCACCGTCCCCGCTCCAGCGGGCGCGGAAGATCGGGTAGACCCGGCCCGCCCGCTGATCGTGCCACACCGTGTCCAGTGTTTTATCGCTCAAGTTGGCGATGTGAATCCAGCGCTCTTCGGCCACGTCTGCACCCTGCATGACCAGCAGCCGCTCGCTGTCGGGGGCCCACTCGAATTCGAGGATCAGGCGCCGGTTGACCGCCTCGAGACCGATCCACTCCAGTCGTGCATTGGTCAAATCGAGCGCGGCAAGATCGAGGATTCCCAGTTGCCGCACCAGATCGGTATCGCCAGGATATGGCCGTCGAACCTCATGCAACAGCGGTTCATCGTGAAGGTAGCTAGGAAACGGCACGCGCCGGACTTCGCGCTGATCAATGAATTCGAACGCGATCGAGCGGCTGTCTGGAGACCAACGGTAACGGCCAATGTAGGCGTCGGGGCGAACGAATGCGCCAAGGGCCACGGTGCCGATGCCGGGGACGCCGAGGTCCGTGGCCCGGCGCAAATCGTGGCTGGCAATATCCAGCAGCCACAGATCACCGCCTCGCAGCATGGAAAGGTAGCGCCCATCGGGAGAAACTGCGAGCTGGCTGCCACCGGGGCCGACCAGAGTCGACCCGGCATCATTGGCATCAACGCGCCGCAACTCGCCTTCGAGCACATAATAGACGGCTGAACCGTCCGGGTGCCAGGCCAGGCCCGCGACCCCGCCG
>JBGTEC010000256.1:0-11906 GCA_041747995.1 Wenzhouxiangella sp. | reverse complement strand
CAACCAGCCAACCAGCCAACCAATGTCACTCCATGCCCGGCTGGGCGAAGAAATAGCCCTGGAACAGCTCCACCCCGGCATCCTGCAGCCAGCGGAATTCTTCGGCTTTTTCCACGCCGCTGGCGATAACCCGAATATCCAGATCCTGGCACAACGCCATGATGCCCCTGGTGACGGCCTGGGCCTCGGGGCTGTCGTGGATCGCCTCCACCAATTGATGCGCAAGCTTGAGCTGTTGTGGTCTGAACAGGGCAATTGGCGCGAGATCCGCGTCGCGCTGGCCGAAATTATCAGCCAGGGTCTGCAGGCCGGCATCCTGGATCACGGTCCGGACGGTGGTCAGCGCGGCCCGACCGCCGATGGCATCCAGATTATTCAACTCCAGCACGATCTTATCGCAGCCGATGCTGTTGCGTCGGGCCACATGCTGGATTACCTCGACCACCAGCTCGACGTTGGTGGCTTTGATGTCAGTGCAGTTGAGGTGAAGCTGACCGTCGATATCGAACTCTGCGGCGGCTTCGATCGCCCGCACCCGGCAGGCCTGATCGAAGGCAAAGCGCTGGTCTTTGTGGATCCTGCTCATGACCACGGCCGCGGGTTCTTTGCGGATGCCGCGAACCAGGGCTTCAAACCCGGTGACTTCCTGCGCCGTGGCATCAATAATGGTCTGGAAGGCGAAGTTGATATCGGTGCCGACGAGTTCGTGATAGCTTCGGATGTGGGCATACACATCCAGTCTGGCCGGGTTGGGCTTTGATCCGGTCATGAACAATCCCCTGTGTTGCATTCACGGCCAAAGCCGGAAAGCGCTGATGTTAGCGCGTTCGGCCCAACAGGGGAAGTCGTGTCAGGGCGACGGTGGCTTTTCCAGGCGGCGCCAGAACCAGCGCTGGTAAATCATCCACCCTGCCAGGGCAGCCAGCGCGAGCCCCAGGATCCATTGATGCTGATCTCCGAATCGATGCACGCCCACCATGGCCATGACGCAACCAAATCCCGTCGATACCGATATCAGGACCGGGTGATGCCGATCCTGTCTCGGGCGCATCTTCTGGCGCAGAAGAAAGACCAGCGGAGCAGTGGCGCTCAGCCCCAGCCCAAGGCCGAGCAGGGCGGGGCGCCCGTCGACCAGGAGCCAGATCGCCATGATCAGCATGGCGACCAGCGTGCCAGTGAAGGCGGGCTCGAACCAGGATCTCAATTGTCGGTTGCCCGGCGCCGGACCCAGACCGCGGCAGCCAGCAATGCCACGGCAATGATCAGCCCGATCCACATCTCGGGCTTGGCCAGGTGGGCGAAAACATTGCCGAAGCTCATGAAGAGGTCCTCATGAAATTCGATATCGCTGAGGTGGCCGTCGAACTGGATGTTGGCGCTCATGGGCACGATGCTGCTGCCGAGCCGCTTCAGCATGATCAGGCCGAAGTTGAAGCCGGGCAGGCTGAGGCTGGTCGCCAGGGTCCAGGTGTGCTGGGCGATGGCGATGCCGGCCGGAATGGCCACCGCGATCAGGATCGGAAGGCGCGGCGCCCAGGATGAACAGAACAGCAGCCAGGCGTAGATTGGCAGCAGCCACAGTGCCTGGACCAGAAGACCCACGGCCATGATCGACCACAATCGGGGCAGACTGGCCGGGAGCCAGAAGGTTGTCAGCGGGTTGACGCCGGCGACAATCGAATAGCCGCTGGCAATCAGAAGCAGCGCGAGATGGGTCATGATGATGGCGGCCAGAAACAGGCCGGGCACCAGCAGGCAGGCGGTCGCCACTTTCGAGGCCACGGTCATGCCATCGGAGACCGGCAGGGATTTCCAGAACAGGATGGAGCGGTCCTTGCGGTCGTCATACAGGCTGCCGGCCAGATAGAACAGGATGACCAGCAGCATCAGTTGAAAGAAGATGGTCGCAACTGAAAACAGCATGCCGGAAATGATGAAACGCTGCTGGTCCACCGGCTGTTCGGCCAGAATTCGAAGCGCATCACCGGTGAAAGCCATTTCGCCATCGACCCGGGCGCCAATGACCAAGGTGACGATGGCCATCAGAAGCAGGAATGCGCCAATTGCCAGTGGCGTCCACTTGAATGCCACTGGACTTTCCCAGAGTTCGCGCCGCATCAGGGTCCAGAGTGTGGTCACGCTTTGACTGATCATGCCGCCTCCTCCGCAATGATATTGTCGCTATCGCCGTTGCTCATCAGCGCAACGAACAGGTCGGCAACACTGGGTTTGTGGATCTCCCCGAGCTCTCTCAGGCGCGCCATGTCGGTCTGGTCATAGAGAAAGATATGCCGGCCAAACAGCACACGCTCATGCAGCGGGGCGAGCTGGCGAGCAGCCTCGGCATGCTCGGCCCGGACCATGACCTCGGTATAACGCTCGTGGACGTCGTCCATGGAACTGTTGAGGATCAGCTTGCCATCCTTGATGAAGATGAGGTCGGTCAGGATATGCTCGACCTCTTCAACCTGGTGGGTCGTTATCACGATGGTTCTGCCCTCGTCGAAGTACTCGTTCAGCAGGCTGGAATAAAACTGCTTGCGAAAGAGAATGTCCAGTCCCAGGGTCGGCTCATCGAGCACCAGCAGCTTGGCGTCGATCGCCATGACCACGGCCAGGTGAAGCTGGACAACCATGCCTTTGGATAAGGCCTTGACCTTCGCATCCAGCCGAACCTTGGTGTTTTTCAGATAGTGCATGCAGGTTTCGCGAGAGAACCGCGGATGAAGTTTCTCGGTCAGATCGATGATGTGGCGGACCCGTGCCCAGCGGGGAAGGACGGCCACATCGGCGATGAAACAGACATCCTCCATCAGGCGGTCGCGTTGCCTGGCCGGGTTGAGGCCAAGGACCTCGAGCTCGCCCTGGTAGCTGCCCAATCCAAGAATGGCCTTCAGTGCTGTTGTCTTTCCGGCGCCGTTGGGGCCAATCAAGCCGACGATTCGACCGGCCGGAATATCCAGATCGATACCGTCAAGGGCGCGGGTCTGGCCGAAGTGGCGGCGTAGATTGCGGGCGTGAATAGTTGCGGTCATCAGTGTTGGTCCTCGGTCTTCTTGCTATTGATCAGGTCTTCCAGGCCCAGCCCGAGCTGGTCAAGGCGGGCGGCCAGACGTGGCCACTCTTCGGTCAGGAATTTCTCCCGTTCGCTGGCCAGTAGCTGCCTTCGGGCGCCCTCGCGCACAAACATTCCCACCCCTCGGCGCTTCTCGACCAGGTCATCTTCAACCAGGGACTGGTAAGCCTTCGAAACCGTCAGCGGGTTGATCTGAAAATCAACCGCCACCTGGCGTACCGAGGGCAGCGGCTCATTCTCGGACAAGGTGCCATCCAGAATCGCAGCGACGGTTTTCTCACGCAGTTGCCAATAGATGGGTTGATTATCGTCCCAGCGATTGTCCATCAACCACCATTCCGGAAACCGGGCAGCCAGAGCAGGCCGGCCCTTGATCCGGCTTCGCGACGCTCCCGTGCTGGCGACCGTGATGAATCAGAATTCGCGGCCCGATCCGAATGGCGTTCTTCGGCTGCGCTGGCAACGATTTCCGTTGGCGCAGTTGAGCGCAATTCGGCGTTCAGGCTGTGTTCCCGAGCCTGAAAGTCGGATACAAAAGCCAGCCCCAGACAGACCGCGGCGGCAACGGCGGCGAGTCCGTGCGGAATTTCCAGTGTCTTGCGTTTTACAACCGGCAGCATGATCGGCTCCTTGAAGTGGTCTATTGGTGTACTAGTCTAGTAAAACACCACTACAGAGTCAAGCTTTTTCTCGATAATTTTAGTCAACAGACTTTGACTGGTATCTGACCAACTGCTCGTTCTGTTAAACTGGTTCGCTTTGAACCATCGAGCTGCAGCAATGGTCCTAACACTGGTCGATAATGGTGGTAGCCGGAGTTGGTGTCCATTTCCGCTGCGGCCCTAGCCAAATTTTACCTGCATTACCTTGAAGGAGTATGATTCAAATGCGAAGCACACGAATGATCGCCGCCGGTTTGGTGGCTGCCACTTTTTCCGTATCGGCGGTAGCCGAGGAGCTCGACACACACGAAGAGCGCCTGAGCTACACCATCGGCATGGATATCGGCCAGTCACTGGCTGAGCAGGGTCTTGACCTCGACCTTGATCTGTTGGTTGAAGCATTGCGTGCAAGCTACCGGGGTGAGGAGACTCGACTGACCCAGGAAGAAGCCCTGGCAGAGCGCGATAGATTCATGCAGCGCCGTCAACAAGAGTTGGAGCAGGAGCAGACCCGCGAGGCAGAGGTCAATATTCAGGAAGGACAGGCTTTTCTGGCCGAAAACCGTGAGCGCGATGACGTCATGGAGACCGAATCCGGCCTGCAGTACCGCGTAGTCGAAGCCGGCGAAGGCGCCAGTCCGGATGCCACTGATCGAGTGACCGTGCATTACCGTGGCACCTTGATCGATGGAACCGAGTTCGATAGCTCCTATGCCCGCCAGGAGCCGGCTACCTTTGCTCTCAATCAGGTTATTCCTGGCTGGACCGAAGGCGTGCAGTTGATGCGCGAAGGCGCAACTTACGAGTTTTTCATTCCGCCCCATCTTGCATACGGCGAGCAGGGCCGTCAGGGGCCAATTGGTCCCAACGCGACTCTGGTGTTCACGGTTGAGCTGATCGAAGTTCACGGCGACTGATCCCATTTCGAGGATCCGGAAGACAGACTATGGGCGCATTGCAAGACGCACTTCTCAAGGCAGGAGTGGCTGACGAAACGCAGCTCAAATCACGGCGCCGGGATAATCCCGGCGCCGCTGGTTCTGGCAAGCCGGCTGCAGGCAAACGGCCCAAGCCGGTGCGGAAGAAAAAGCCGCAGCACAAAACCAGCAGGCCCGCCAGTGAAGAGTCGGACCTGGCCAAGGCTTACAAGGCTCGTCAGCGTGCCGAAGTTCAGGAAAAGGAAGAAAAGAAAAAGCAGCGCCAGGCAGCCCAGGAAGAGCGACGCAAGCGCAATCTGGAGCTCGACAACCTGGTCAAGGGCAATACTCTCAACCGCAAGGATGCCGAAATTCCGCGTTACTTCGAGCACATGAGCCGAATACGCCGGGTGTTGTGCACGCCCGAGCAGCGTCAGCAACTCAACCAGGGTGAAATCGGCGTGGTCAACCTGCGCGGCACCTACATTCTGGTTTCACTGGAAACGCTGGAAGCCTACCGTTCACTGGCGCCCGACCTCGTTCCCGACCTGGCTCCGAAAGAGCCCGAAGACGACGGCAGCCACTATCCGCCGGTACCTGACGATTTGATTTGGTAAAGGCGGGTAAAAGGTATAAAGGTGAAAGGTAAAAGGTTGAGTCCTTTCACCTTTCACTTTTGCGCCTTTCACCCTATATTAGGTCTCAGAAACTTCTCCGCCTGCTCTACAGAAATCCCCTTTCTTTTCGCAAAGTCCTCAACCTGATCGCGACCGAGCTTGCCGACCACAAAGTATTTTGAGTCCGGGTGGCCGAAGTAATAGCCGCTGACTGCTGCGGTGGGCAGCATGGCGAAGCTTTCGGTCAGGGTCATGCCGATGCGACCGGGAGCGTCGAGGAGCTTGAAGATCTTTTCCTTTTCGCTGTGATCGGGACAGGCCGGGTAGCCGGGCGCCGGCCGGATGCCGCGATATTTTTCGGCCACCAGGGAATCATTGTCCAGCGCCTCGTCAGCGGAATAACCCCAGAGTTCACGCCGTACCTTGCGATGCAGTGCCTCGGCCAGTGCTTCGGCCAGACGGTCGGCCAGTGATTTCAGCATGATGTCCGCGTAATCGTCGTTTTCAGGCAATGCTGCGGCGGCTTCCTCGATGCCGCCGCCAGCGGTGACGGCAAACAGGCCGGCCCAGTCCGGAACGCCTGAATCGACAGGTGCAACAAAGTCGGACAGACACAGATTCTCGGAAGACTTGTCGGCCTGCTGACGCAGACAGACCAGCCGCTCGAGGACTTCGTCGCGCGATTCATCCTTGTACAGCAACACATCGTCGCCTTCAGCGGCGGCCGGCAGCAGGGCGCAAACGGCACTCGCGGTGAGCCATTTTTCGTCGACGATGCGTTTGAGCATCTCCTGTGCATCCTTGAACAGGCTGCTGGCCGCTTCGCCGACCTTTTCATCGTCGAGGATATCGGGGTAGCGCCCCGCCAGTTCCCAGGTGCGGAAAAACGGCGTCCAGTCAATGTACTGGACCAGGTCGTTCAGGGGCCAGCTATCGATCACGTGCAGACCCGGCTTGAGCGGCTCATCGGGTTGTTGCGCCTGCCAGTCGGGTCGAAACGCGTTTGCGCGCGCATTCTCCAGGCTGATCAGCGGCTTCCTGTTTTTCTTTGTCGCCGCGCGCTCGCGGTATTCGGCATAGTCGGCCTTGATCTTCTCGGCATAAGCGGCCCGGTTGACCTTGCTGGAGAGCTTGCGCGCGACATCCACCGAGCGCGAGGCATCCTTGACCCAGACGACCGGGCTGTCGTAACAGGGGTCAATTCTCAAGGCGGTATGGGCGCGTGATGTTGTGGCGCCACCGATCATCAGGGGCAATTCAAATTGGGCTTTGGTCATCGCCTCGGCCACACTGACCATTTCATCCAGCGACGGGGTGATCAACCCGGACAGGCCGATCACGTCCACATCGGCTTTCCGGGCTTCGTCGAGAATTTTTTCGGTCGGCACCATGACGCCAAGATCGAGAATGTCGAATCCGTTGCAGGCCAGTACCACGCCGACAATGTTCTTGCCGATATCATGCACATCACCCTTGACCGTGGCCATCAGGACCTTGCCCTTTTTCTCACCCTTTTTCTTTTCCTTTTCCAGGTAGGGGATCAGGTGGGCGACGGCCTTCTTCATCACCCGGGCGGACTTGACCACCTGGGGCAGAAACATGCGACCGTCGCCGAACAGGTCGCCAACGTAGTTCATGCCGTCCATCAGCGGGCCTTCAATGACCTCAAGGGACGTGGGGTAATCCTGCCGGGCTTCTTCGGTATCTTCGACCACGTATTTGTCGATGCCCTTGACCAGCGAGTACTTGAGGCGCTCGGCGACCGGCTTTTCGCGCCAGGCTTCGTCCTTTTCCTGCTTCTTGCCGTCGCCCTTGTAACGGTCGGCGGCATCCAGCAGCCGTTCGGTCGCGTCGTCGCGCCGGTTGAGGACCACGTCCTCGACCAGTTCACGCAATTCCGGATCGATATCGTCGTAGACTTCGAGCTGACCGGCATTGACGATGCCCATGTCCATTCCGGCCTTGGTCGCGTGGTACAGGAACACCGAGTGCATGGCTTCGCGCACCACGGTATTGCCCCGGAACGAAAACGACATGTTCGAAACACCGCCGGAAACATGGCAGTGCGGAAAGCGCTTCTTGAGTTCACGGGTCGCGTTGATGAACTCCATGGAGTAGTTATTGTGTTCGTCCATGCCGGTCGCGACCGGAAAAATATTGGGGTCGAAGATGATATCTTCCGGCTCGAAACCGGCCTGCTCGGTCAGCAGGGTATAGGCACGCTCCAGGCAATGGACCATGTGTTCGGCGTTGTCGGCCTGGCCTTTTTCATCAAAGGCCATGACCACCACGGCCGCACCGTACAGTTGAATACGCCGCGCCTGCTCCAAAAAGGCTTCTTCGCCTTCTTTCAGGCTGATTGAATTGACCACGCCCTTGCCCTGCAGGCAGCGCAGTCCGGCTTCGATGACGGAGAACTTGCTCGAATCGACCATCACCGGTACCCGGGCGATATCGGGCTCTCCGGCAATCAGGTTGAGAAAAGTCACCATCGCCTCTTCGGAGTCGAGCAGCCCTTCGTCCATGTTGACATCGATGATCTGCGCGCCGTTTTCGACCTGCTGCAGGGCGACCTCGACCGCCTCGTCGAACCTGCCGTCCATGATCAGGCGCTTGAAGCGGGCCGAACCGGTGACGTTGGTGCGCTCACCCACGTTGACAAAATTGAGTTCCGGCGTAATGACCAGGGGCTCAAGACCGCTCAGGCGGGTATACCTTGGTTTGTCATTCGAATGACCGGTGCTGGTGTCGTTCATGCGGCTGACCTCTCTTTGATTGCTTTCATCGGGCTTGGACGCGGCTGAAACTCACTCACGGCAGCGCCGATGGCTTCGAGGTGGGCGGGCGTGGTGCCGCAACAGCCGCCGATGATATTGATCAACCGATCCTCGGCGTAGGTTTTGATTGTCCTGGCCATGATCTCGGGTGACTCGTCGTATTCGCCAAACTCATTGGGCAGGCCGGCATTGGGGTGGGCGGTGACCAGGCAATCGGCAACCTGGCTGAGGGACTTGACGTGAGCCTTGAGCTGCTCGGCACCGAGCGCGCAGTTGAAGCCCACGGCCAGCGGCCTGGCATGGGCGACGGAATAATAGAAGGCTTCGGGAGTCTGTCCGGAAAGCGTTCGTCCGCTGGCGTCCGTGATGGTGCCGGAAATCAGCAGCGGCCAGCGCTCTCCCCGTCGTTCAAACTCCTGTTCAACGGCAAAAATGGTGGCCTTGGCGTTGAGGGTATCGAATACGGTCTCGATCATGAGCAGGTCAGAGCCACCGTCGAGCAGACCGCGGGTTGCCTCGCGATAGGCGTCGACCAGGCCCGCGAAATCCACGTTGCGATAACCCGGGTTGGAAACATCGGGAGAAATCGATGCTGTACGGCTGGTGGGCCCGAGCACGCCAACGACAAAGCGCGGTTTGTCGTCGGTCGAGTATTCCGTACACGCCGTAGAGGCCAGTTTGGCAGCTTCCCGATTGAGCTCCTCCGATAGCTCTTCAAGCTTGTAATCGGACTGGCTGATGCGGTTGGCATTGAAGGTGTTGGTTTCGATCAGATCGCAACCGACTTTGAGAAACTCCCGGTGAATATCGGTTACCAGCTCCGGCCGGGTCAGGGTCAACAAGTCATTATTGCCCTTGAGGTCGGCGTGGTCGGCGAAACGCGAGCCGGCGTAATCGGCCTCGGATAGCTTGGCCTGCTGGATCATGGTGCCCATGGCGCCATCAAGCAGCAGGATGCGCTGGTCAAGCGCGTGAAAAAGTTGGTCGACTCGTTCAGGATCGTGCCATTTCAAAGATTTCATGATTTTTGTGCCAAAAGGCTGATGATTTTGAAGTTCGGAGTCTTGCGCTCGATGGATGTCACGTCACAGAACACCGGCGATAGGCCGGCCTCGCTGCAAAGTCCTTCAAGCTGGCGCGGTGTAAAGCCGTTGTTGGAATGTCCATATGCTCTGACTTCCCTGGTATAGCGATGTTTGTTCAATGTGGCCGCAACCAGGCGGCCACCCGGCGTCAGTACCCGGGCTGCTTCGGCCATGGCCCGATCGGGATGCTCACTGTAGGTCAACGCGTGCAGCATCAGAACCGTGTCGAAGCTGCCATCGGCGAAGGGCAATTGATGCATGTCGCCCTGGTGGAAGCGGACGTTGCGAAGGTCGGCAACGCGCTGGCTGCCGGCCGCGACAACCTTGGGGGAGAGGTCGACGCAATCGATGGTGGTGGCCTGGTGGCCCAGCAGTTCGCCCATGACACCATCACCGGACGCGATATCAAGCACCCGTCCTGGCTCGATCAGTTTGACCAGGGCGCGGGTGGTGGCCTCCCAGGTTCGTCCAGGAGAATAATGGCGCTCCATGTCGCCGGCCACGGCGTCGGGCCAGTTGCGACCGGCTGCACGCATCACCAGCACTTCGGCCAGATGCTCTGCATCGGCGCTGATCAGCGCATCATCCAGACCACTCTTGAGCAGCGACCACATCTTGATCAGGTCGTGATTGTCACCGGCATCGTTGATTCTGTAGTAGACCGACACGCCTTCGCGACGATCGGCCACCAGGCCGGCTTCGCGCAATTTGGCCAGGTGGGTCGACACGCGCGGCTGGGCCAGGCGCGTGACTTGCGCCAATTCGGCGACGGTCAGCTCTTCGGCGTCCAGCAGGGCCAGAAGTCGAAGACGGGTGGCGTCGCCCAGGAGCCCGCAACTGCGGCTGACAATGTCCAGGTTGATAAATATCCTTTTATCGCGATCAAGAGATAAGTTACCTAGACTAGCGCTTGGGAGCTACTCTTTCAACCTTCATTGCCCCGTTAGTTGAAGAAAGTAAACCAACAGCTTGCTGGCGACTTCGGCAAAGACCAGGGCGCCAATAAAGCCAAACACGGCGCTCAGGCCTTTCAGGTTGCAGACCAGCGCGAAACCGTGAAACATCAACCAGATCATCCACACCAGGGCAACCAGCACGGGAAGACTCAGCGCCGTCAGCCACAAGGCGTCGAAGAGGTAGGCGGCCGATGCCATGACCTGGTCTGGATCGGCTGGCATGGCTTCGAGCAGGTATATCGACGATCTGACCGCCTGGGTCGAGTGGGGATTTGAGTTGCCGGGAATTGACCAGGTTCACTTGCTCGGCCACAGCGAGGGCGCCTTGTTCGCCAAGGCCGCGGCAAGCAATTCGTCAGTCGCCAGTGTTATCAGCCTGGCTGGCGCGGGCCGCCCGGCGGGGCAACTACTGCTTGAACAGACCGAGGGCCGCCGTCCGGGGCAGATCGGCGAACAGTTTGAGTTCATCCTTGGCGAACTCGAAGCGGGCAGACAAGTTGAAGATGTGCCGCCGATGCTGAATGCCCTGTTCCGGCCGTCAGTGCAACCCTACCTGATCGAGTGGCTGGCAATGGACCCGGCCTTGATCGCTGCATCGCTGGATACGCCATTGCTGGTTATCGGCGGCAGCACCGACCTTCAAGCGCGTCGCGCCGATTTCGATGTCTTGTCAGCCCACACCGACCAGGCCATCTGGATCGAGGGCATGAACCATGTGCTGAAATCTGCCGAGGGCCCGATCGAACAGCAACTATCCGTCTACATGGACCCGGAACTTGCGCTGCACGAAGAACTGGTTGGTGTGGTTGTTGGGTTTTTCACCAGCCTGAGGCATTCCGGAAACCCCACCCTATGACCGTCGGGGATGCAACCCCGATCTACTCCCCTTTTCCTTTTTCCCTTTTCCCACCACGCTCCGCGTGGCTCACCAATCGTCATTTTCCCAATCGTCATCATCGAGCCAGGCATCGTAGTCGGGGGCGTCGGCGTCCTCGCCAAAAATCAGAAACTGGCGGCGCTGCGACCAGCCGTCGCGCATCAGGATGTAGTCGTCGAAAGCGGCCGCCAGTTCAGCATCCAGGGGCAGCATGTCGGTGCGCATCTGGACCACGTCCAGGACGACCAGGCCAAACGTCCCTTCCTGTATGGCCAGCCGCCAGGCCACATTGGGAACGATATCGACGCCACGCCCCACCGTGTCACGAATGGTTGATGGGCCCAACAGCGGCAGCATGACGAATCGACTGTCTTCCCAGCCCCAAATTGCCAGGGTCTGGCCAAAGTCGCCGTGGTGCTTCTCCATTCCGCCGGCCGAGGCAACGTCGAAGACGCCGCCGATGCCGTAGACGGTGTTGATGATAAAGCGCTGGAATTCATCCTCCAGCTCGCTGCCCCGACCCTGGAGCAACAGGTTCATCATGATCACCGGTGAGCGCAGGTTGCGGAAAAAGTTTCGAACGCCGCTTTGAACCGGCTCCGGCGTGACCTTGTTATAGCCGCGCGCCACCGGGCGCAACACGGCCCGGTCAGCGGCCATATTGAAAGAATGAACTGTGCGGTTGAAGGGTTCCCAAGGGTCGTCAGGGTGGCGGTCTTCCGGCGGTGCAGCGATGGTGGCGCATCCGGTGATCGCGGTGATCAGGAAGACAAGTATGATTCTTTTCATTGTCTGGTGTTTTCTTTTGCTTGTTGTTGTTCTTCGCCGGAAGTCCAGCCGAGCAGATCGCCGGTCTGGCTCAAACCTGCCAGAATTTGCAGGCTTTCGGGCGGGTTGAGAAACTCGATCCGCCGTCCCTTTTCGCGCGCCCAGGACTGC
>JBGTEC010000255.1:0-4438 GCA_041747995.1 Wenzhouxiangella sp. | reverse complement strand
GCCGCGGGTGGTCAGGGTGATATCGAGCAGCCTGGCGGCGCGCTTGGCGTCGTCATAGAAAAGCTCGTAGAAATCACCCATGCGAAAAAACAGCAGGATATCCGGATAATCCGCCTTGATCCGGAGGAACTGCTGCATCAGGGGGGTGTGTTCGGTGGACTTGGCTGACATTGGGCGGCTGTTTTCTTTGCTGTTTTTGGCAGTCGGGGATGAGGTTTCAGGTTTCAGGTTTGAGCAAACTGGGCCGGATAAGATGTGGTCTTACTTTTCACCTTTCACCTTTTACCTTTCACCTGCCTCCGCAGGAGGCATTATAGAGCCCATGAAAATCCGAAACGACAACGATGCCCTGTCCATGCTTGCCGCGGCCGTGGCCGCCGAGTTCAAGGCCCATGGCCGCCGGTTGGTGACTGCCGAATCCTGTACTGGCGGCTGGATTGCCAAGCTGTGCACCGACCTGGCCGGCAGTTCGGAGTGGTTCGAGCGTGGGCTGGTGACCTATTCCGATACGGCCAAGCAGGATTTGCTCGGCGTGCGGGCTGCTGACATCTATCGCCACGGCGCGGTCAGCGAAGTCGTGGCAGCCGCGATGGCGCGCGGTGCTGTGGCCAATAGCCCGGCTGATTGTGCAATCTCGGTCTCCGGCATCGCCGGCCCCAGTGGCGGCTCGCCCGACAAGCCGGTTGGTACGGTCTGCTTCGGCTGGTCGCTGCCGGACGATATCGTCGAAACAGAAATCTACCTGTTCACCGGCGACCGCGACGCCATCCGCCGCGCATCCGTCGCCATGGCCTTCGAGGGCCTGCTAGTCCGCATGCGCGGAAATCGATGAAGCCAATATCCAGTACAAAGGCAAAAGAGATTGAACCACAGAGGGCACAGAGGGCACAGAGAAAAACACTCTTTATTACTCTGTGAACTCTGTGTCCTCTGTGGTGAATGCTTTTTCTTTTCCGCTTATGACTGAGAAACGATTGTTTTTTGCGCTTTGGCCGGGGGAGGTGATCAGGCGGGGGATTGTCGAGCGGCGGGGTCTGCTTGGTGCGCCGGGGCGGCGGGTTCCGGATCATAACTTGCACTTGACGCTGTTGTTTCTGGGCGATCAGCCGGCGGATCGGTTGGCGATGATCGAGCAGGCGGCTCAGGCGGTTTCGGTCGCAGCTCAGCCATTCGAACTGTGCCTGGACCGTTTCGGCTGGTTTGCGGGCGCGCGTGTGATGTGGCTGGGTGGCGCGGCGCCGCAGGCTGCTGTCGACCTGGCTGCTGGGCTGGGTGAGGCAATGCGGGGGCTTGGCCTGAAATTCGATCCCCGGCCGTTCAAACCACACATCACCTTGTTCCGGCAGGTCAGAAAACGTCCGACCATGCCTCCGCCGGAGCCTTTGGCTTGGCCGGTGAGCGAATTTTCGCTGATCGAGTCGATTTTCGGTCAGCCTTATCAGGTTTTGAGAACGTGGCGAGTATGATGGAGGTCTCCCTGCGAGAAATTGCCGCGAGTTGGCCTAGGAAATCGGCTCGACCGGCCATTCTCGCCTTGGCAGCGACAGGCGCTGTGAGATAATTTGAACATCAATCGCGGTACGTAAAACCGAATCGAACAAGAGGATCAGCATGGTGGATGACAATCGCAAAAAGGCCCTGGCGGCAGCGCTGGGACAGATCGAGAAGCAGTACGGCAAGGGCGCGATCATGCGCATGGGTGATGACGCCCGCAACAAGGACGTGCCGGTCGTTTCCACCGGCTCGCTGGCGCTGGATCTGGCGCTGGGCATCGGTGGCCTGCCGCGGGGCAGGGTGGTCGAAATCTACGGCCCCGAGTCCTCCGGCAAGACCACGCTGACCCTGCACGCCGTAGCCGAGGCCCAGAAAGCGGGCGGCACGGCGGCCTTTGTCGATGCCGAGCATGCACTCGACCCGAGCTATGCCGAAAAATTGGGCGTCAATATCGACGATCTGCTGATTTCCCAGCCGGACACCGGCGAGCAGGCCCTGGAAATCACCGATATGCTGGTGCGCTCCGGCGCCGTTGACATTGTTGTCGTCGACTCGGTCGCAGCCCTGACCCCCAAAGCCGAGATCGAAGGTGAAATGGGCGATTCGCATGTCGGATTGCAGGCACGCCTGATGAGCCAAGCCCTGCGCAAGCTGACCGGCAACATCAAGCGCACCAACTGCATGGTGATCTTCATCAACCAGATCCGGATGAAGATTGGTGTCATGTTCGGCTCGCCCGAAACGACCACTGGCGGCAACGCGCTGAAGTTCTACTCATCCATCCGCCTCGACATTCGCCGCATCGGCGCGCTCAAGCGCGGCGATGAGGTGATCGGCAATGAAACCCGGGTCAAGGTGGTCAAGAACAAGATGGCGCCGCCGTTCCGCCAGGCCGTGTTTGAGATTCACTACGGCGAGGGCATTTCGCGCGAGGGTGAGCTGATCGAACTGGGCGTCGAGCATGACCTGATCAAGAAATCCGGCGCCTGGTACAGCTACGGCAGCGACCGGATCGGGCAGGGCAAGGACAACGTCCGCCAGTTCCTCAAGGATAACCCGGCCATGGCCACCGAAATCGAAGGCTTGCTGCGGGCCAAGCTGATGCCGAAGTCCAAGGAGGGCGGGGCTGCCGAAGCAACCGAAGAAGCCGAACAGCCCGAGAAGGCCGCCGTCAACTGACGCATGGCGGTCAACGCCGCCGATCTTCGCGAAGCCGCGCTGCGCCTCCTGGCGCGGCGCGAGCATTCGTACCGAGAACTGACCCACAAGCTGGCCCGACGCGGCTGGCCCGATGAAGACATCGAAACCACGCTGTCGGAACTGGTCGAACTCGACCTGCTGTCCGATCAGCGCTACGCCGAAAGCTTCGCCCGCAGCCGGGCCGGCAAACATTATGGCCCGGTCCGCATCCGGGCCGAACTGGGCGAACGCGGCATCGATCGCGCCCTGATTGACCAGACCCTGAAGAACATGGACATCGACTGGCTCGACTGCGCTGCGACCTGGTACCAACGCCGCCATGGCGACCAACCACCCGCCGACCAGAAGGAAAAATCCCGCCGCCAGCAGGCGCTGGCGCGGAGGGGATTCGATCATTCGATTATCCGCGAGCTGGTCTGAGCGCGAGGTTCTTTGAGGGCCCGGTCAGATGACTTACACTGCCAACCGGCAAAGACCCTGAGCTTGGACATCCATGTTTTCATTCCGAATGATCCTCCTGGTGACGGCTTTTCCCTGCCTGGTGACGGCTTTTCCCTGCCTGGTGGCAGGCTCGGTACTGGCCGGTAAATCGCCGGCCGATGATCTGAGCCCGGAGCAGCAAGCTTTCTGGCAGCAACTCCAGTCGCTTTGCGGTCGAGCCTTTCCCGGCCGCCTCTCGGATGCGACCGATTTTTATCGGCAGGCGATTGAGGGCCGTCAGTTGATCGCGCACGGTGTGTCCTGCGACAAGGAGCGCATTCATGTCGCTCTGCACGTGGATGAAAACACCTTCCATTACGGCGTTCACTGGCCCAAGTACGGTCATTCCATCCGGCTGTCCTTTAACCTGGCCCGTCCGCTTGTCCCGCCGCCGCTGCCGTGGGGGTTCGAGAAGGCACTTTAAAACCTATTCAAGTCCAGGAATCTGTGCCTGTCGATGGCTTCGAGCATCCGGTGATGCCGAGTGCTTCGACCCGGCCGGGGCGATCGGCGCTTTTGATGTGGTCTGACATTCGGGGGCCGGGGACCCATGAATACCCGCTGGTAAAACTGAAGCGGAGTGGGTTTCCTAAAAAGTTCTTTGGTTGGCAAAGAGGCTGAGGGGTTCAGTAAGATTTTCGCGCCCCGGCCGGGCCGAAGCCCCCGACACCCCAATGCAGGAGGTTGCGAGTTTGTTTAGGGCCAAACCGGCCCGTTGCACGAAACTGTCAACGGGGAGTGGTGTTGGCTGCTGCTCGTGCCGTGGGTCGCGGAAGACGGCACGATTCCTACCGCATCCTTCCCCATCCCTGTGCCATCACGAAGGCTCACAAGCCCGGATGCCCTTCGGTGCCGTTTCAGTGGCACCAAAGCGCCCAGGAACCTTGGGCATTGATTCAATGCCGATCGACCCACGGCACGAGCAGCAGGTGACGCCACTCGCCGCCTGCCGCAATGGCTGAAGGATGTGCATGAACCAGGAAAGACTTTGGTCAATCGTCTGCCGCCCTTGTCCGAAGGGCGCTTAAACTATACGTCTGACACTTAAGAGACACCCATTCAGGCTCCTTGATGAAAACCACCGCCGACATTCGCCAGGCTTTCCTGGATTTTTTCGCCGAGCGCGACCATCGGGTTGTGCCGTCCAGTTCGCTAGTGCCGGGCAATGATCCGACGCTGTTGTTCACCAATGCCGGGATGGTTCAGTTCAAGGATGTATTCCTGGGGTCGGAGAAGCGCGCCTACACGCGGGCCACTTCGTCGC
>JBGTEC010000254.1:0-6306 GCA_041747995.1 Wenzhouxiangella sp. | reverse complement strand
TTCCTGCGCCGGACCAAGGCCCAGGTTGCGCCCGAGCTGCCGCCCAAGACGGAGATCACCCGTGCCGTGTCGCTTGTGGGCGGGCAACTGCGCCTCTATGAGCGCGCACGGGTTGCGCTCCATGAAAAGGTGCGGCGTGCCATGGACGATCGTGGCGCCGAGCGCAGCCGGATCGTGATTCTGGATGCGCTGCTGAAGCTGCGTCAGATCTGCTGTGATCCACGTTTGCTCAAGGTTGAAGGCAAGAATGTCGAAGGCAGTGTCGGCGCCGGCTCGGCCAAGCTGGAATTGCTGATGAACCTGTTGCCCGACATGGTGGCGGAAGGCCGCAGAATCCTGCTGTTTTCACAGTTTGTGACCATGTTGAACCTGATCGAGGATGAATTGAACAGGCATGGGATCGAGTACGTCAAACTCACCGGTCGGACCCGGGATCGGCAGAAAGTCGTCCAGCAATTCCAGACCGGCAAGGTGCCCCTGTTTCTGATCAGCCTCAGGGCCGGTGGCGTGGGGCTGAATCTGACCGCAGCCGATACGGTCATTCATTATGATCCGTGGTGGAATCCGGCTGTCGAGGACCAGGCCACCGATCGCGCCCACCGCATTGGTCAGGACCAGAAGGTGTTTGTCTACAAGCTGTTGACCGAAAACACGATTGAGCAGAAAGTGTTCGAATTGCAGCAAAGCAAACGCGGCCTGGTCGAGGGTCTGCTGGGCGGCGGTGGCGCAACGCAGCTCAGTTCAAAAGACTTCGAGTCCCTGTTCGAGCCACTGGCATGAAGGTGCATCCATGAAAGTTGACAGAATTCACGGTCTGGTCGATCAGTTGCTGGCACGGGATCATTGCTACCGCCCCGTTGAGTTGCTCAAGCTGTGTCATCGCCTCTCGTCCGACAGCCAGCGTCAGTGGGAGCGGGGAGATCTGGCCTTTCTGGAAGACGGGCTGGCCGGCGATCCGGGCCACAGCGTAGAACTGCTGCGTGTTGCCGCCGACTGGACCCGCAAGCTGGGGCTTGATTCCGAGGTCGAGGAACGGCGGGCGGACCAGCATCCGGTGTTCCGCAATGCCAATGCCGATCGCCTGGCACGGACAATCTGGCGACGCATCGCGGCGCCACAGGCCGACTTGTTCTTCGACAACAGCTTCGCCGTCGCCCGCACCCGGCTCAGCCGGTCACTGCTGGCCGGTGATATCGATGCGGCCGAAAAGCACCTGGCCGAAATGGCGCAAGCCGAACCGGGCAATGCCGTCCAGGGCGACGCCGAGCACTTGGTCGGCGCCCTTGGGTGGCTGAATCAGCCTTCACCCGAGCCGGACGCGCTGCTGTCGCTGATCGATAATGACCTGGCGCCGCGTGCCTACCGATTCTTTTCCCGGCGTGACGGCGAACAGTTCCTGGGGCAGTTCTGGCGCTACATTGTGGGTTTAATGGATGAGACCCGATTTGATCCGGGCCAGCCGCAACTGCATGCCAGTGCTCTGTACGAACGTCTGGGCGACTGGCAGGCCGCAGCTTCCTCAATCATGGCCACGCCTGACTGGCAAAAACACGCGATCCTGGTTGGTCGTCTTGCCACCGCCGGTTTGAAGCATGGCCAGCGCGATCAGGGGCTGTCGGCCCTGTGTCAGCTTTGCTGGGTGCACCCGGAAGCTGCCAATGCCTGGCTCGATGGTAGTGACGATGACGAATTGACCCGCAGGGTAGAGCGCTTCTGGGATCTCGACCCCGAACTGGACATTGCCCTGTTTCCGGCCTGGCTTGCCGCGATTGGCTATCCGATGCCGGGCGACTCACCCCGCCGACCCGACCAGTTACCCGACCAGTTAGCTGCCGAAGCACTGCCGAGGATGAAAGCCCTGCGGCAGGACCCGGAGAATCTGGCCTTGCGTGAATGGTTTCAGCGCCACCAGCCAACCCTGTTTCGACATTGGCTGAAGCCCTGACCGAAAGCCGCATGGCCCACTAGCGAACGCCATAGGCCTCGAGCAACGGCTCCAGCTCGGCTTCCTTGCCGCGGAAGGCCTGCCAGGACTCGGCCATGGGCCGGCTGGCGCCGACTTCGAGGATTTCGCTGGCCAGCTTTTCCCCAGCCTGGCGATTGAACAGGCCCTGCTGCCTGAAGACATGAAAGGCATCGCGGGCCAGCCGCTCGGCCCACAGGTAACTGTAATATCCGGCAGCGTAGCCGCCATCGAACAGGTGGGAAAAGCTCATCAGGTAACGGTTGTAGTCCGGCATCGGGGTGATGGCGATTTCATCATGGATACGGCGCATGACCTCGACCGGATCTGCTCCTGGCTCGCGATGCAGGGTCAAGTCGGTCAATGCAAACCCGACCTGGCGCAGCAATGAGAGTGCGCCCTGGAACTGGCGGTCGGCTTTCAGGCCGTCGAGCAGGTCCCTGGGCAGTGGCTCATCGGTCTCGATATGACGGGCGAAGCGGTCCAGCGCTTCCTCTTCCCAGGCCCAGCCTTCCATCAACTGGCTGGGTAGTTCCACCGCGTCCCACTCAACGCCGCTGATGCCACCGACACCCGGCAGGTCGATGCGGGTCAGGAGATGGTGCAGGCAGTGGCCGAATTCGTGGAACAGCGTGACCACGTCATCATGGGTCAGCAGGCTCGGACGCTCACCGGTCGGGGGCGCGAAGTTGCAGGTCAGATAGGCAATGGGTTGCTGCTGGGCCTCGCCCAGCCGAATGCGCGAACGACAGACGTCCATCCAGGCCCCGCCGGACTTGCGGGCGCGGGAGTAGATATCCAGATACAGGCCCGCGATGGGCTGGCCGTCAGCGTTGACAACCCGGTAGAAATGCACATCCTTGTGCCAGGTCTCGACCGAATCATCGGCCTCGAAGCGGATGCCAAACAGCTCTTTGGCCACCAGGAACAGGCCGTTGAACATGCGCTTGAGTTCGAACCAGGGTTTGAGTTTTTCCTGGTTTATACCGAGTTGTTCCTCGCGCATTTTCTCGGCGTAATAGCTGATGTCCCAAGGCGAAAGCGGGCTTTCAGCTCCGAGACCGGCGGCAAATTCAGTCAATTCGGCCAGCTGTTGTTCAGCCTGAGGCCGGGCCCGGCGGGCCAGGTCACGCAAAAAGGCCTCGACCTGGTCGGGGCTTTCGGCCATGCGGGTAAACAGCCGCAGGCTCGCATAATCGGCAAAGCCCAACAGGCTGGCCTGCTCTTCGCGCAGCGCCAGCATTTCCCTGATCAAAGGCGAGTTGTCGTACTGCCCGCCCTGGGGGCCGATTTCGGAGGCGCGGGTGGCAAAGGCGTGGTAGAAACGCTCGCGCAAGCTCCGGTCGTCGGCATAGGTGACGATGGCGCGGTAGGCCGGGTAGGACAGATTGGCCAGCCAACCGTCCTTTTCGGCCTGGGCGGCGAGCCCTGCCAGGAATTCCAGATCGCTGTCGGGCAAGCCGGCCAGGGCGTCGGCTTGAGCAAAGTGCACCTGGAAGGCTTCGGTGGCGTCCAGAACGTGGTTGCCGAACTGGTTGCCAATCTCAGACAGGCGTAGCTTGATGCGCGCGAACCGTTCGCGCTGCTCGTCAGGCAGTTCGACACCGGCCAGCCGAAAGGCTCGCAGCTCATGTTCGACAGTGGCGCGCAGCGTCGCTGGCTGATTGGCGAAATCAGGCCGCGTGGACAGTTGCCGGTAGGCCGTGAACAGGGCCGTGTTCTGACCACGCTCGGTATGAAACCGGGTCAGCGGGTCCAGGCAGGCGGCATAGGCTTCGCGCCACTGCGGGGTATTGGTCACCCCGTGCAGGTGCGACACAGTTGACCACGCCGTCGACAGCGCGTTGTCGGCCAGCGTTTCCTCGTTGACGATCCGGGCATAGTCCGGTTCAAACTCCGGCTCGCTACTGTCTTCGACCAGGCGCTCGATCCATTGCCGGTACTGGGCCAGGCGATGTTCAATGGCGGGCTGGGCGTGGTCAGGTTGCACGCTCTGAAATCGCGGCAGGCCGGGCAGGAGCAGGGGGTTGGTTGACGATTCGGTCATGGGGTCACTCGTTCAGGTTGGTCGGCCAGTTCTTCCAGCAGATCTTCAATGCGGTCGAAGGCCTGGGCCAGATCGTCAGCTTCCGGGAGCAGCGTGATGCGGAAGTGATGGCGCGCGCTGATGTTGAAGCTTGAACCGGGAACGACCAGGATGTGTTTCTGTTCCAGCAATTCGGCGGCAAAACGGTGATCGTCGAATCCGCCCGGGAAATGATCGGCCACCGCCGGTCGAACCGAGGGAAAGGCGTACATGGCGCCCATGGGGGCGACCAGTTCGAGAAAAGCGCTTTTTGCGACCGCATCTATCACGGCCTGACGGGATTCGTGCAATCGGCCACCACGGCCGACCAGATCGGCAATCGACTGGTAGCCGCCCAGCGCGGTCTGCACCGCCCACTGGCCGGGCACGTTGGCCGACAGGCGCAGAGCGGCCAGTTTCTCCACCGCGAGCCGATAATCCAGTGCCCGTTCCAGGGCGCCGGTAAACACGGCCCATCCGACCCGCCAGCCACATGCCCGGTAGACCTTGGACAGGCCGCCGAAGCTGACACACAGGGTCTCTTCGGCCAGCGGCGCCATCGGCACGAAACGGGCTTCGTCATAACAGATGGCGTCGTAAATCTCGTCGGCAAAAAGCACCAGGTCATGACGGGCCGCCAGCTCGGCCATGTCCCGGAGAACCGCTTCGGGGTAGACCGCGCCGGTGGGGTTGTTGGGGTTGATCACCACCAGCGCCCGGGTGCGCGGCGTTATGCGCTTTTCCAGTTCAGCCACGTCAGGAATGAACCGGTTCTCGGCCTGGCAGGGATAGTGGATCGCCTCGCCGCCGTTGAGCACCACCGCGGCCGTCCAAAGTGGATACTCGGGCGCCGGTACCAGCACCTCATCGCCGGGTTCGAGCAAGGAGCGCAGGACCAGGTCGACCAATTCGGAGACGCCGTTGCCAATCACCACCTGGTCATAACGCGTTTCGGTCAAGCCGCGCCCCTGGAATTGCATGGCGACGGCCTCACGGGCGGGAAAGATGCCGGTTTGCGGGCCATAGGCCTCGCTGTACTTCAGGTTGCGAACCACGGCCCGACGCATGGTTTCGGGCGTGCGCAGGCCAAAAGCACCGGGGTTGCCGATGTTCAGATGCAGAATGTCGTGGCCCTGCTGCTCCAGCTCACGCGCCCGACGCGCGAGCGCCCCGCGAATCTCGTAGCGAACCTTCTGGACCCGGCTGGCGGTCTGGAATGGTGGTTTCATGGAGATATGATAAGCGGGGGAACGGGGAAAGGTGAAAGGTTAAACCGTAAAACCATCACCCTATTGACGGCGAAGTCGGCGAGTGCGTCACAGGGTTGGAAAAAAGGCCTTGACGACCTGCGTTCGGGTCTTGTTGAATACGGCCAGGCGCGGATTGGGTGGATCGGGGTCAAGGTAGTTTCTCGTCACCGGGAGAAAAGAAAATAAAGAACAGGACAACGGCCGCAAGAGCCGTGCTTGTCCTGCTGGTCGTCTGGGTGTTGCCGGTTATGGCGGGGGATGATTTCCCGGCCAGTGCGCACCTGCAGGCGCAACTGGCGCTGGCGGAAAAACAGTTCCCGGACGATCTTCGTCAGCAGCGCTGCTGGGCGGCCAGTCAGGCGATCTGGCATTACGCGCGGGACACGTTTGGTCCCGAGCTGGCTGAGTCGTGGCTGGCGCCCTGGGGATCGGACGGCCAATGGCGCAAGCTTTGTGACGGCCAGGGTCTGCGCGCTGCCGGAACCCGGCATTGGGGCATCACCTGTCCTTATCGATCCTGTCCAGAAGGCAGTGGGCCGTACATCAGCCTGAACCATGACCGGATCTACTCAGGGTCCGGTCCCATTGGCCGGCTGCATGCGCGCTATTACTACGTGCTGGCCCATGAAATGGCCCATGCGATCGGCCATTTCTACCGCGACCCGGCCTGGGCCGACGATCACTGGGCCGATGCGGTTGCGCGCGCCTTTGGCGCCTCGGTCTGTCCGCATTCGCCGTATTGCGGCAGAAGGCCGGCATATCCGAAGTTTGAAGCCCGGTCATCCACTGGTAGCATGATTGTTCCGCCGGGACGACACAGCCGTGTGACTGCCACGCTTGGGTTGACGGATAATGTGGCTGCAGAGAGCCTTGATTCCCCCAGCCAGTGACCCAATTTTCCGAAGACCTTCCGCACTTTAATCTGGATTTGCCATGACCCTTGACAGCGCCGTTCGCGACCGAATCGAACAGCAGATTGCCGCCCACGATGTCGTGCTCTACATGAAAGGCACGCCGAAAATGCCGCA
>JBGTEC010000253.1:0-11426 GCA_041747995.1 Wenzhouxiangella sp. | reverse complement strand
GCCGGCCTGCTTGACGGCTTTCGGCCCCGCCCGGGCCAGCTTGAACTGGCCAATACCATCAACGAATGCCTGGAGAAAAGTCAGGACCTGGTGGCCGAAGCGGCCACCGGGACCGGCAAGACCCTGGCCTACCTACTGCCGGTCCTGGCCCGCGAAGGCCGCTCCATCATCTCGACCGGCACCCTGAATCTTCAGGATCAGTTGTTCAAACGCGATCTGCCCTTGGCGTTGAAAAGCACGGGTGCTGAACGAAAAATCGCCCTGCTCAAGGGACGGGCCAATTACCTGTGTCCCCAACGCCTGGAGCAGCACCTTGGTGACGATGCCCTGGCCGGCTCGGACACCGGCCCGGATCTCCAATTGATCAAGCGCTGGGCGGCCCAAACCGCCAGCGGCGAGATCAGCGAGGTCGATGAGGTTGGCTCGAAGTCCTCGGTCTGGCCGCTGGTGACCTCGACCCAGGACAACTGCCTGGGCGGCGATTGCCCGAAGATCAAGGACTGCCCTCTCGCCCATGCCCGGCGCCAGGCCCAGGAGGCCGACATCGTGGTGGTCAACCACCACCTGCTGTTTGCCGACATGGCGCTCAAGCACACCGGATTCGGAGAAGTGCTGCCTGGCGCCAGCGCGGTCATCATCGACGAGGCTCACCAGGTACCGGAAACCGCCATGCGATTCTTCTCGCGCGGCATCAGCGCCTGGCAGGTGCGCGAATTGGCGCGCGACAGCCTGGCGGCCTGCGGTCAGGCCGCCGGCAGCCTGAAGCTGTTGCGCGAACCGATCGAGAATCTTCGGTCCGCGCTGGAACAAACCGTCTCTGCCTGCGTCGACCTGCCGCCACGCGGCGATTTCGCCCGGATCGAAAGCCGTCTTGACGAGTTCGAAACCCTCGCCCGCGCCCTTCGCGATCTCAAAACCGCGCTGGCGCCGCTGTCCGAGCAAACCCGGGAAATCGGCAATTGCGACGATCGCGCCGGCTTGTTGCTTGATGGCCTGACCGGCTTCCTGTCCGGCCAGGAAGGCTACGTCCGCTGGTTCACCAGCCGGCGCGGCCGCTTCGCCCTCAACCTGACACCATTGGATGTGGCCACGCCGCTGAAGGCGCTGCGCGAGGACAACCCGGCAACCTGGATCATGACCTCGGCCACCCTGGCCGTCGCCCAGCGCTTCGATCACTTTACCCGCCGGCTCGGCCTTGAAGGCGCTCGCGAGTTGGTGGTTGACAGCCCGTTCGACTACCCCGGCCAGACCCGGTTGTGGATCCCTGACAACATGCCCGAGCCGCGGGACTACCACTACACCGACACTCTGCTCGAACGTATCCTGCCCCTGCTCCACGCCAATAGCGGCCGGGCGTTCCTGCTGTTCACCGCCCATCGCA
Organism: Wenzhouxiangella sp.; assembly: GCA_041747995.1. Lineage (GTDB taxonomy): Bacteria > Pseudomonadota > Gammaproteobacteria > Xanthomonadales > Wenzhouxiangellaceae > Wenzhouxiangella. The sequence goes on along the minus strand of JBGTEC010000253.1, from coordinate 10,045 downwards.
GCCTCAACCAGGCGGCCGAATGGCTGCGGGCCAAAACCGATTTTCACCTGCTGGTCCAGGAAGAGGCGCCGCGCCATGTGTTGCTGCAGCGCTTTCGCGACACCCCGCGCAGCGTGCTGCTGGGGGCGGCCAGTTTCTGGGAAGGCGTGGATGTGCCCGGCCGCGACCTGACCCTGGTGGTGATCGATAAGCTGCCCTTTGCCGCACCTGATGATCCGGTACTGGAAGCCACCTTGAAAGCCGTTCGGGATGCGGGCGAGAACCCCTTTGTCAGCGTCCAGTTGCCCCAGGCCGTGCTGGCCCTGAAACAGGGTGCCGGCCGCCTGATTCGCCAGGCCGACGACTTTGGTGTGCTGGTGCTGGGAGATCCACGCCTGAAATCCCGAGCCTACGGTCGGCTGTTTCTCAAGAGCCTGCCGCCGATGACGCCGGTGGGTTCGGCGGCCGAAGCCGCGGAGTTTTTGCGCCGGAGGTTGGCGGCGTGAAAGTCGAAGGTGAAAGGTGAAAGGTGAAAAGTGAAAAGCACGTTGCTTGCGATTGAGTCTTCGACTGAATGTTGTTCGGTTGCGCTGCGCGTGGGTGATGACGTTCTTGAGCGAAGCGTGATCGAGCCGAGGGCACACGCCCGGCTGATTCTGCCCTGGGCTGAAGAACTGCTGGGCGAAGCCGGAATCAGATGGTCCGGGCTGGATGGTCTGGTGGTCAGCCGCGGTCCCGGCGGTTTCACCAGCCTGCGCATCGGACTTGGCATTGTCCAGGGCATTGCCCTGGCACACGACCTGCCGGTCCGCCCGGTCTCCAGCCTGGCAACCCTGGCTGCCAGCGCAGATCCTGACTACAAGGCCGAGCGCCTGTTGGCTCTGCTCGATGCCCGCATGGGCGAAGTCTATGCAGCCTGGTATCACTCGGTTAGTGGACAACACAAGCGAATCGGAGAAGAGCAGTTGCTGGCACCGAACCGGCTGGTCGCGCCCGATCTGGAATCGTGGCTTGCGGCAGGACCCGGCGCAGCCGCCTACAGCCAGCAAATCACCGAAGCGCTGGGTCAGCAGATCACAATCAGCGAACAGCGACCCTGGCCGCAGGCTGCGGCACTTCTGCACCTTGCAGACTCAGTCGCGCCCGTACCCGGGCACCAGCTCACCCCCATTTATCTCCGCGATCACGTCACTGGTTGACCGGCCGCTCGGCGCCTGTTGCCGGTCCTGAAAAACTATGTGCGGTAACCGACAGACGGGACCAGTTTGAAGGCATATCATTCAAACAGGGCGCCGACAACTCAAATCCTCACCTTTCACCCGCCTGGGTCATAGTTAGTGGAGTTCCACTAATGAACGTATAGAGCAGGCTCGTATTAGCATCTAGAGTCAGCTCCCTGCCTCATTGCAAACGTCACCTGGAGATTTAGCTATGAAAGACTTAAAAGAGAGTCTTTCCCGTGCTTGTACCTCAGCTCCGGGAATGATTGTCTGGAATGTTCAATACCGGCGGGCCTGGTGATGAAAAGCCTTGAAGTCACATGCTGGAGCCTCGGCGTTTTGCTGATGCTGTTCTTCTTCGGCGCCCATGCCTGGGGCGAGATCGAACGCCAGCGCAGCATCTCGGCCTTTGCCGAAACACAGCAATCGGTCGGCGCCAGCACCCTGGCCCTGACAAGCTCATCACCTTCTCTGATCAGCGTTGCCACTGACATCGCGCAGCCACCCGGTGAAGGTGTGCTGGCGATACTGCGCGCATCCGGAATCGGGCTCGAATTGCCGGTGCGCTATGGCACGGACGAGCGCGTGTTGCGCAGGGGTCCGGGACTGATAGAAGGTACCGCGCATCCAGGCAGCGATGGCAACGTAGCGATTGCCGCGCACCGTGATCTTCACTTTCGCGGCCTGAAGGATCTTGAGCTTGGCGACGTGATTGAGCTCGAAACGCCAGATCACACTCAGAGCTACATTGTTACCGGCCTGACCGTGGTCGAGCCTACTGATGTGCACGTGCTTGACGAGGTCGGGCAACCGGTCTTGACGCTTGTGACATGTTACCCATTCTATTTCGTCGGCAATGCACCAAAGCGATTCATCGTGCGGGCAGAAGCGGTCGATTTTCTCAACTGAGAACCCTTAAGGATCAATAATGAACAAATTGAACGTAACAGTCGTGACTGCAGGATTGCTGGGCCTTGCCCTGGCAAGTTCTGCTGTGGCCCAACAAACTGATTTTCCCACACAACGTTCCTCCCAAGCTTCCTGCGAGGCTGTGGAATGGAATGCCAACATGCTTGAAAATCACCCGAAATTGATTGGTGCCTGTCAGGAAGTCATCGTTGTCGATGGTGAATCCTGGGCTCGCTTTGATGCGCAATTCAAGGCGATCGAACGCAACGGGCAGGTCGTTTTCAACGTACTTGACCGACGTGACCGTCCCGTTGAAGACGTGAGCTTCATGCCGGTCGCTGACCAAGTCGCCTACATCAATGACCGTGCCACGCAGTTCGGGCAACTGCGGACCACTGACAAAGTCAGCCTCTATGTACCGGAAGGACAGTACGGATTTTCCACGCAACCCGGCGTTCCCGGTGAACAGGTTGCCGAGGTGGTCGCACCACCCAGGCCTGCGGCAACAACATCCAGGCCTGTGGTTGCAGAAAGAACAGCTCCGGCGCCAGCCCAGCGAACCGTCGCACAGACCAGCACCCGCCCCACAGTGCTGCCGTCAACCGCCAGTTCTCTGCCCTGGTTTGCGTTGGCCGGTTTTCTGTCCCTGCTCGGCGGCATGATTCTGACGCTGCGGCGCTGAAGCTTTAAAAGCAGCTTGCATCAAACCGAACCACCAGTCCGGGGACTTACCTCCCCGGACTGCTTTACTGAATTAAGAAAGTCTGAATCCAGGATTATCCTGCAACCCCAATCCACAAAAGAGATTTAGCCATGAACAAGAACCAGATTAAAGGCAGCGCCAAAGAGCTCTCCGGAAAAACCCGCGAAGCGGCTGGAAAGCTGACCTCCAACAAGAAAATGGAAAACGACGGCAAGGTCAAGAAGTATGAAGGCAAGGTTCAGAAGAACATTGGCAACACACAAGCAAAGATCAAGCGAAGCACATCATGATCCAGCACCGCCTTGGCGCTGAAATCCATCGGGGCTAGGGAGCCTGCTGCAGCTCGGCAGCCCGGCCAGGACCGGGCTGCCGAATTCCCGCTGTTTACTGTACCCCGCCGCCTACCTGACCAAGCCGGGTGTCAGTGTCAACGACCTTGGCCGCTGCCAGGTCGCGGGCGATTTTTTTGGCCGCTCCCTGCATAAAGTGCTCCACGGTCTGGCCCGCGGCCAGGCCACCACCAAGCGCCCAACTGTTCTTGTCCACCTTGACCTCGGCCAGCGGTTCATCGCTCAAGCCGTCGGCGAAGAACACCGTCGCGTCAAAGTACGAGCTACCGGCACCCATGCCGATGAAAAAGCGTGCCGCGGCATTGCCCTCCTGCAGGCGAATGATGTTTCCCGAGACCACGATCGCCGGTTCCCCGGTCGTATCCCTCAATACCTCAGCATAGGCCCCGGTCTTGCGAATCTCGGCAGCAATCAGGTCGGCAAAGGTACGCGTGGCTGCTGCCGTCTTGGCTTCGTAGACGATCCGTTTATCCTCCTTCAGTGCGGCCTTGTTGGTGTGGTCGGCGAAATCCAGCACCACCACCCGGTCATAGCCGCCAAAATTCAGCGCCCGGGACTCGTCGACTGACTTCAGACCGGACGTGGTGCCGCAACCCTGGAGCAACAGTACGCCTGCCACAAGCAGACCACCCAAGAACGTTCTGTTCATTTTTCTGTTCTTCCTTTTAAGAGTTTCAATCACTTCACCGGCCAAATGCCTGCGAAGAACGGTAGTTCACTGTTCACTGCACGATCCATCAATCATGGTTTGCCGGTGAAGTCAACATTTCTAATGCCTTGGCCTCGCCATGTTTCAGGTAGTAACAAAATCCGTCATGAAGCCCAAACAATACTTGGTCTCTTGACGATCCCAAACTACTGAAAGATGCGCTGAATACATAACTCATAGCCGCTGTCGTAGCCCCGTTCGAGTAAATGCCGCAACGACCGCTACCACCGAGACTCTTTTCAGTCCTGTATTAATTCAGGCAAACGACGTAGTCGCGTTCGTATCTGCCTTCTTCCCCTTTCGTGAAGGTCTCATAAATGCCGCCGCAAACCCACTCGGATATTGGGTTAGAGCAAATCAAGTAGTCACCGCTCTCTCTATGCCTATACCACCTTGATTCCTCCAACTCTATTGGCGTTATCTGATCCTCTATATCAGATGGAACTCTCACCCACACGTCTTGTGAGATATCAAACGAGCAACTGGTCCTCACTACGGAACGACATGCGGACGTCATAGCAACTGCTGAAAATATGCAGATTAGTGCCAGCCAATATTTCATTTTTTCCACCCTTCTCCGAACACTGGACAGCTCCAGCTCGTGGCGCTGGCACCACCGCAACCATGCGTCCGCGTGCCAAAGAACCCTGGTGATCTTGGGCCGTACATATGATTTCCTCTGTTGTCAAACATATATACCCCTGGCTTTCCCGGATTCTGTTCAGTCAGCACCGCGACTGTCCCGAAATTCCGTTCTTCTTGTAGGGGACAATGGATATCCACTAGGTTGTTCTGGAACGAGTTTCCAGTAAACTTAAAGCTCACAAATTCACCATCGGAAACCGTGCAGCTATAGCCTGACATGACAACTTCTATTCGAGAGCCGGTATTGTTATATGCATCAATGTACGCGAAACGCGGACAACCAGTTACCATAACTGTGCATATAATGAACAAGCATAGCGTTCTACTCTTGAAAATGATCATGTCATCTACTCCATGGCCAAGGACCACGTCCACGCTCAGGACCGATTTCTAGCAGGTTTCGATTATGAGTGGACATGGCCCATTGACATTGCCGATGGCATAAGCCATCCAGGAAGGCCGCTTTGCGGATCCCAGCTTGCGACCTCACGGAACGAAAGCCACGTCCGCCGGCTTGGATCTTGGCCCCGGTGTAGTAGTAGTCGACCCTTGCGGTGCCGGTGGGGGCATAGGTGCTGCCGGTGGCGGTGGCGTTGAGGGTGTAATGCGGAGCCAGACTGGTTGCGGTGGCGACCACGTAGATCGGCGGAACGACATCGTAGACTGCCGAGCCCAGGCCGTATCCAACGGCGCAATTCCACGCCAGCCGCCAGACTGCGGATTTGCGTCAGCCGCTTGGTGGACTTGAACTTGGCGCCAGCCGAGTAGCCGGTCGCACGCTCCACCGCGGGCCGGTCGGCGTAGGTCAGCAGAATCTGATGATTGGTCGCAAAACCACTGCTGTGCCCGCCATATTGAATCGACGACAAGGTGGTCTGGACGTTGAGATCGCCCGGGTGCCAGTCCTGCCAATTGAAAACCATGAAATTGCCGGCGCTGTCGGCGATTCTTCCCAGGTTCCAGGCGAAGACCGGCGCCGCGCCGACCTTGCTCGACACCCGCGAGGAATGGTTGGCGCCGGCATCGTCGCCAGCGCCGTACCAGGCGATGGTGCCGTCCTTGCGCCAGACCTTGAACCAGGCCGGGCCGCCGCCAACCAAGCCGTGCGAGCGCACGCGCAGGATCTGGTCGACTTCGGTCCGGTATTCGGCGCCATCTGCGCCATAGGCAAGTCCATTCGAGACGATCAGGCGCTGACCGTCGAGACAGAACCGGTCGGTCGCAGTCAGATCGACCCCCACCGGACGCGGATCACCAGCCTCGCGGGTTTGCGCGCAGCGACTGATCGCACTCAGCCCGGACAGGTTCCAACCCGGCCCGGCCAGACCGCCGCCCGACTGACTGTTGTAGTCCAGCGAAATTTCCGGTGCCATACCGCCGCCCGACGGGGCGGTCATGATCGGGAGGCTATAGGTCGCTGCACGCGGAATGCGCCGCGCGAAGCGCCAACCGTGGCGCTTGCCGTGTCGATCGCGAGATTTGGACCGGGCGCCGGTGGCGGCGGTGTTTCGGCCTGACCCCATGACATCAACAACGCACCGGCCACAAAGACCAGCCCAACGCGCATGAACTGCTGCATCGAAACTCCCTCGTTCGAATCGCAGACGATGCGGTTTTGCGCCGCACGTCCGGATGGCCGGCCGGAATCGGCTCAAGCCACCAATCATCACCAATGTCAACTGCGTTCTTTATCCGCATCCTCTGCGTCCGACCAACCCGGGAGGGTGGCGGACGCTTTGGCTGGTGATGATCGATGCACGGATCCGTTGGTCGCCTGGAACGGCGCCGGGGAGGAAGCGTGTCCGGCCCTGTCATCACATGTTAGGGCCGGAATTCGGTGTTGCCGGAATACGGAAACGCTTAGCTGACTACCGTAAAAAACGGCCTCAGTATGCGCCGTTTTTTACGCCTGTCAATAGGTTGGAGGAAAATATTTCGCCGGACTTGGCTGGTTATTAAAAAATCCTAACCGATTGATACAAAACGTTTTTACGGATATAAACAGCCGACTATTTAGAGGATGCCTCTGGCCCATAGAGTTTGAGTTCAGGAAAGTAGATCCGGTATCGATCCATGTCTGCGGTGGCCAGCCTGGCACCCAGAACCTCCGCATGGGCACCAATAAAAAAATCCGGTAATGGCACGGCCGCAATCGACTTGCCGCTTTGGCGTAGCCTGCGGGCGCGATAGCGGGCAAAAGCACTGGCACAAACCGGTGCGCTGGCGGCCGGCAGGCTGAGAATTTCTATTCCCCATGAGCGAATACGGTCAGCTACGGAGTGCGGTTCTGGATCGCCCACGCAAAGTTCAGCAATCACGATCGGATTCACCATCGCGCCATCGCCGGATACGGTTTCCACGATCAACTCCCGCGCCCATCGTCGGAAAACCGAGACCGTCTCAAAGGCATAAATCAGGACATTGGTATCAAGGAAGGTCACGGCTCGCGCGTCTGCCGACGAAGCTCGTCCCATGAGAGTGCCGGCGTCAGGGGGGAAGTTTCCAGGGCGCGCCGCACCTGATCGGCGGAAAGCCGCTCAGGACGAGACGGACGAACCAGCTTTTCCAGTACGTACGTGCCCTCTCGTGTGATCTGCACATCAAACACATCCCCCGGCTCAGCGTTGGGCAGTGAGACGCGACGTTTTTGATCAGCAGTAACTGTCTTCATGGTGGGATATTCCCACAAAATGCACGGCTACGCAATATGATTGACGAAACGAGATCTGCCGGGCCGGTTCAGCATTCGGATCAACCAGCAACGGTCAGCCTGGTTGCGATCAATCCTTGGCCTCGCGCGCTATCCGCTTTTCTTCATCAAGAGAAATCTGATTTGCTGACCGAGTGGTCAAGCCTGTACGCAGGATGATGCCATCCTCGAGATAGACGATATAGCTCTTTCCCACTCGCATGTTGGCATTGCGAAAAGACACCGAGTAGGCACATCCAAAGCGATCCATATGGTCCGGGTCTGGGTCAAGATGAATGACTAATTCATCCAGGCGCCCTTTCAGGATCGTCACGTCGCCAAGTTTGACATTCGGCGCATCCGCGCCGGGCTCGATCGATTGGACGCTTGCCAAAACAATAGTATCAGCTTGCATCACCAATTCACGGGCGAGATCGCGCTGTTTGTCCAGATCAGCGTGATCGACGCCTGCGGCGAGGCGACCGGAACACCCGAAGGATGACTGGGCCACCGCAAAGGTCAGGCAGACGAACATCAGGAGGCCCGTCAAGCAACGCGTTAAGAAAGATTTCGGGTTGGTGGCTTGTCGCATTCGAAAAATACTCCTGCTATGTGTAGGGGTCAGCACAAGCTACCATCCTGTAGTTCGTTGTTGCCTCTGATGGCTTTGGCAAATCATAAGCAATTCATCAACGCGCTGTCAGTTGAATTTTGATTTTTATTTCCACTAAACCCTCAAGCTCTTTCGATGAGAATCGCCATAGACGCAGCCGAGAAGCGCAGGATCAAGCGGGAACAGGGAGCGTGTGTCTGAGCGAAGCGCAGGCGGGAGCGCAAGGGCGGTTTGGGCCAACGGCCCCGAGAAGCCCTGGAGCGGAGCCGCAGCGCGTGAGTTGAGCGACCGCCGCTTGATCCGAGCATCGCAGGGTACCCGCAGGGCAAGTCGCACGTGGCCCACCTAAAGCTCATTTGGTGACTTTTGCAGCGCTTGGCAAAAGTCACTCGTCCAGAAAGCCCGAAGGGCGTGGGCGAAACCGCCTTTGATCTAAAGACGCTCCGCGCAGGACCAACCGTCAGAGCTCTAACGCGGATCGCCGTGGCGCTCCCAGTATTCCGCCCGGCCGGGGTGGCGTCGGCGCACTGCGGCGCGCAGCTTGTCGGCCCCATCGGCATCACCCATGAAAGCTTCCATGATCTGGGCGGCGCGCAGGCAGGCTTCGGGCATCAGGTCATAATTCGGGTTGTTGGTGCGCACGCTGAGCAAAAGCTTCAGCGCGTCGCGGTGCTGGCCGGCTTTTGTCAGCGCCAGGCCGATGCGATGGCGGGCCTCGCTGGAACTGGGCATCCAGTCGCCGAGCATTTCCCTGCTGCGTGACCAGGCTTCGATCGCTTTGGTGTCGTTTCGGTCAAGCGCCAGCTTGTGCAGGCGTCGATCAAGATGATTGCGAAGTTCGCTGTCATTGCCCGAAGAAATCAACAGGCGTTCGAACTGCTCGTTGATTTCCGGGTGATGCGGATACCGCGCCAAAGCCTGCCCGACTGTCCAGCGGGCATCGGTACTCAGTCCTTCCCTGGCCTGCACGATTGAATCCGCGACGGCCAGCGCGGGCTCATAGTCTTCTGGCGCGGGCTCCTGGGAGTCGACGTCGGCGGTTGCTGAGCCAGCGATCCGCCATTGACGTCGATATTGAAACAACGCGATACCACAATAGCGCGCGATCAGCACCCAGGCGTAGCCATAGAGCGGAATCAACAGGCCGCGGTACAGCCAGTCGGGCAGCAGGCCGGTCAGCGGAAATAGCAGCAAAAAGGGCCCGACCAGCAGGACAAGCGCCAGGCCCGCCAGTATCGGCCAGACCAGCCCCATGCGCCGGATCTGCTGGTACAAGCCTTCCGGCTCGAACGCCGATCGAATGTCGCCCGCTAATAAAGCCCTGATCAGGGTTGCCGGCAGCAAGCCGGCCACCATGATAACGATCAGGACGGACAACAGTGGTGGCATTAACCACAAAGCCAGCAGGATCAATCCGGCATGGACCGTCATAACTTTCATGAATTGGACGAAGTCCGACCAGTGGCCAAACGAGCCCAATTGGCCAATATCCGGAGGCTCAGCCTGACCGGCAACCGACAGGCGAAAAACATGAAAGGCCTGCCAGGAGAGCAGGCTATAGGCCACGAGACAGAACAACCACAAGGAGACGCCGGACGGAACGATCATGCCGGCAACAGCCAGCGTCCCGACCAGGATCAGCATCAGGTGTTTCAATGGATAGGCCAGTTGGCGGTGGGGCTCGCGCCAGAACGGCGTTCCGATGGCCAGGTCGTTCATTACATCGCCGCACAGCGGGCACGAAACATCGAACGATAACTGTTCAGCCAGTGGCTTGCACGACGTGCACAGATCAAGCGCGCAAGGCCCGCAGCGCCAGCGCGCGGTCGTGTCGCCGTGGTAGCGGCAGAATGGCAGATCAATCCCCTCGTTCACGTCAGTCTCCCGTGCGAGTCAATCCCCCACAAAGGCATTCTAACCCTGAATGGTCGCGATGCAACCGTCAACAGCGGGACTCAACTCGCCAAAGACAGACGGAAAAGGAGGGCTTTAACGGTTCAGGAAAAGATTTGAGGGAGCGTGATCTGAGCGAAGCGCAGGCGGGAGCGCAAGGGCGGATTGTGCCAACGGGACCTTGATTTGGCCGTTATTAACTGTCTCATAATAGTATAGACGTTGCTTTTTGCCCAACGTATAATGGTGTCATGGCACAGAAAGCACCTAAGAGCGACGCACGGAGCTTGGATCACAAGACCTTGACCGAGCTGCGTAAACGAGCGGTATCCAGC
>JBGTEC010000252.1:0-7424 GCA_041747995.1 Wenzhouxiangella sp. | reverse complement strand
AGGCATCTGATGACCACACACCACCCATTGATACTCAACAAGGGCGAAGAGCGTCGTTTGCGCGCCGGACACCTGTGGGTGTTCAGCAATGAAGTCGATATCAAGCGTTCGCCACTGAAGGGTTTCGAACCAGGCCAGATTGCCGATGTGGTCGATTCGCATGGCAAACCCCATGGCACAGCCATGATCAATCCCAATTCGCTCATTTGCGCCCGCCTGATCAGCAGGCGGCCGGGCCGCGCGCCGTCCCGAGCCTGGCTTGGCAAGCGTCTGGCCCAGGCGCTGGCGCTGCGTGAGCGTATTTATCCAAGACCTTACTATCGTTTGTTTTTCGGCGAGGGCGACGGGCTGCCGGGTCTCGTGCTGGACCGTTTTGGAGATGTAGTCGTCGGGCAACTCAATACGGCAGGCACGGACGCGTTGAAAAGCGATATTGAAGCTGCCCTGGTCAAGCTCATCGCACCGACCGGGATCCTGTGGCGCAATGACTCGCCGGTGCGGGAGCTTGAGGGTCTCAAGCGGGTTGTCGAGCCCGGACCGGGTCAGTTGCCCGACGAGGTGGTCGTGATCGAAGGCGGATTGCGCTTTCGCCTCGACCTGATGAGCACGCAGAAAACCGGCTGGTATTTCGACCAGCAGGCCAACCGGGCCCGGGTGTGGCCACTGTTGGGCGAGGCCCGCAACGTTCTGGATCTCTATGCCTATCACGGTGCATGGGGCATCGGTGCGGCCGTACTTGGCGCAGAGTCCGTTCATTGCGTTGATTCTTCTCAACCAGCGGTGTCCGCAATTGCCACCCATGCGGCCACCAACGGCGTTTCCGCTGCCGTCGCTCCCATCCGGGAAGATGCCGAAAAGCTGATGGACCGATTGCTGGTCGACCGGGAAAAATTCGATGCCGTCATCGTCGATCCACCGGCGTTTGCGCCCAGGGCGCGCGATGTCAAGCCGGCGCTGAAGGCCTATCGGAGAATCAACGAGAAAGCCATGCGTCTGGTCGCCCCCGGCGGTCTGTTGATCAGTTGTTCCTGTTCGGCTCACGTGCATGAGGATCGTTTTGGCGATATATTGCGCCAGGCTGCACGTCACGTCGACCGCGACCTGCAGGTCATCATGCGCCTGGAGCAGGGACCCGACCACCCGGTGCATCCGGCCATCGCCGAGACCCGCTATCTGAAAGGACTGGTCATGCGGGTACTGCCAAGCTTCTGATCTGGATTGCCATGGAACCAAGTTACTACTATCACACGCTCGATCCGGCCGCCATCACCATCGGCGGTTTTGCCATCTACTGGTACAGCCTGATGTACCTGGTGGCTTTCGGTCAGTTCTGGTTGCTGGGCCGGTTGCGGGCGCGGCGCGAGGACGCGCCAATCACGCCCGACCAGATTGCCGATCTGCTGTTTTGGGGTGTCATTGGCGTGATCGTCGGGGCTCGTGTTGGTTACGTCCTGTTCTACGCCTTTGGCGATCTGCTCGGTGATCCGTTGCTGCTGTTTCGTATCCGCGATGGCGGTATGAGCTTCCACGGCGGCATGATCGGCGTCGTTCTGGTGCTTTGGTTCTACAGTCGTCACCTGGGTTGCAGTTTTCTGCGCCTGGGCGACTTTGTCGTTCCGCTGGCGCCGCTGGGTCTTGCGGCAGGGCGGATTGGCAACTTCATCGGCGGCGAATTGTGGGGGCGCAAGACCGATGTGCCCTGGGCAGTCATCTTTCCCGAATCCATCCAGCGTGGCGGCCGCACATCCGAAGCGCTTTACCAGCAATACCTGGCAGGTGCCCTGGATCAGTATGCGCGTCATCCCTCGCAGCTTTACCAGGCTGCCCTGGAAGGCGTCGCATTGTTTGTGGTGGTCTGGTTGTTCTCATCCCGTTCGCGCCCGGTCGGGGCGGTGGCAGGACTGATGCTGGCCGGCTACGGGGTTTTTCGTTTCATCGGCGAGTTCTTCCGCGAGCCCGATGCCCACCTCGGCTTTCTGGCCTTTGACTGGATGACCATGGGCCAGTTGCTGTCGTTGCCAATGGTGATCGCTGGCGTGGCGTTAATGATTTACGCGTACAGCAAGAAGGCATGAAAACCTACCTCGACCTGTTGCGACTCATCCGCGATCACGGCGCGGAAAAATCCGATCGAACCGGCACCGGCACACGCAGTGTGTTTGGACACCAGATGCGCTTTGACCTGGCCGAAAGCTTTCCCATGGTCACGACCAAGAAGCTGCATTTGAAATCCATCATCCACGAGTTGCTGTGGTTTATCCGCGGCGATACCAACATCAGCTACCTGAAGGATCACGGCGTGCGGATCTGGGATGAGTGGGCCGATGATGACGGTAGCCTGGGGCCGGTCTACGGTGTTCAGTGGCGTTCCTGGCCGGCACCGGACGGTCGCCATATTGACCAGCTCAACGACGTTGTCGAGCAGATCAGGGCACGCCCCGATTCGCGCCGCCATATCGTCTCGGCCTGGAACCCGGCCGACCTGCCCGATGAGACCCGCTCACCGCAGGACAACGCCCGGGCCGGACGCATGGCGCTGGCTCCCTGCCATTGCCTGTTCCAGTTTTACGTCGCCGAGGGTCGCCTGAGCTGCCAACTCTATCAGCGCTCTGCCGACTGCTTTCTTGGCGTGCCGTTCAATATCGCATCGTATGCGCTGCTGACGCTGATGGTGGCCCAGATCACCGGCCTCAAGCCGGGCGAGTTCATCCATACCTTGGGCGATGCCCACCTGTATTCAAACCATATTGACCAGGTTGACCGGCAACTTTTCCGCGAACCATTGCCGGCTCCGACCATGAAGCTGAACCCGGCTCGTACTCGCCTGGAAGACTTCGTCTTCGAAGACTTCGAGTTGATCGGCTACCGGTCACATCCCGCGATCAAGGCTCCGATCGCGGTCTGAGGCCAGCCGGAGCTTGAAAGTGGCCGGTTGGATCAGCCGCTACAGGCAAACAGCGACGCGATTCTTGCCTTCGGCTTTGCCGCGGTACATGGCCTGGTCGGCCCGCTTGATACAGTCGTCCACCGTTTGGCCAGGTCGAAATTCGGTGGCGCCAAAGGTCATGCTCAGGACCGTGCGTCTGTCGCCCATCATCACCGGTGTGGCGGCGATAGCCTTCTGCAGGTTGATCGCCACCGACTCGGCCGCATCAATGGTGGTATCCGGCAGATAGAGCAAGAACTCCTCACCACCCCAACGCGCGGTCGCGTCTCTGCCACGGACATGGGCGACCAGGATGTCGGCCATGTGGATCAACGCCTGGTCGCCGGCTTCGTGACCCAACTCATCGTTGATCGGTTTGAAGTCATCGATATCGGCCATCAGCAGCGAGAAAGTCTGACCACTTTTGCGCTGAAGCTCGATACCCTGCTCAATCTGCTCGCGGATGTCACGACGGTTGGCAAGGCCGGTGAGCGGGTCCCTTCGCGCAGCCCTGCTGTTCTCGACCGACAGGCGAGCCTTGGTTCGGTACTTGCTGTACAGCAGTCCGATCATGACAGCCAGCAGCGCTGCAATGGTCAGGCTGGCTTGAAGGCGCGTAGTTTGGCGTCTGGATTCCAGTTCGGCTATGTTGGCTTCGCGCTGTAGCAATTCTATCAATCGCTCACGCTGCTCGGCGTCGAATGTGGCCCGCATGGCGTCGACGCGCATGCGCGCCGCCTCCTCGGCGATTTCTGCACGAACCTGAGTGATTTCGCGCTGGGCTGCCAGCGCAGCTTGAAAATCCATGCGCCCTTCTTCAAGCGCCACTCGATGCTGCCAGAGGTTCAGTCGAAGGGAATGGTTATCCTGCGGCAGTATGGCCTGAGCTTCGTCAAGCAGTCGCTCTGCTTCCGAATGCTGACCCACACGAATTTGCGAAGCGGCCATGGTGAACAGGGACTGGACCACGCCGAAAACATCGCCGACTTCGCGGCGCAGACGCAATGCACGAGTGTGATGCTCCATGGCCTCATCAGACCGGTCGAGGCGGTCCAGGGCGGTCGCGATGTTGTTGGAAGCGTAGGCAATGCCGCGCTGATTACCCAGCTCCTCGAATATGGTCATGGCTCGCAGATTGTGGTTCAGCAGTTCTTCGTTGGCCTGCCTGGCGCCTGCGCTGTCGCCATTGTCCTCGGCCAGAACTGCGAACTTACCCATGAGTGAACCCAGGTTGATCGATGCGCCGGCGATGCCGGGCGCCCAGCCAGAGGCTTCAAAGCTGGCCAGCGCGCGCTCATGAAAGGTTCGCGATTCGTCCAGTTGGCCCAGCGTGCTGTAGAGGTTGCCGATATTGCTTGATGTCTTGGCGCTCTCGATCACGTCATTCATCGCCTCGCTCGCGGCCCGAGAGGCCAGATAATGTTCGAGCGCACGATCATGGGCCTCGAGGTCCGCCGACACCACGCCAGCGCCACGATGGAGAATGGCCAGCACGTCTGCTTGTGAATCGGGCCCGGCCACTGCGAGCCCTTGTTCGAATTGTGCCAGCGCCTCCTCATTGCGTCCGAGGATGTGGAAATTCGAGCCAATGCTGCCATGCACCAATGCGCGGGCGCGTCCGCAATCGGCGCCTTCATCGCTCATGTCCAAAAGCGTTTTTTCCCCCAGGCTCACGCCATCCGTTGGATTGGCATCACGCATGGCCCGTATCTCGCTGGCCTGTTCCTCGAATTGCATACAGACATCGGCTGCTGCCAGTGTCGCGGCGAGGCTGGTTATCGCCAGAATGAGAAAAGCCAAGGTGTGGTTGATAATCACTTGATGAATGTTAACGGATTGAAGTGACGCGACGGTTGTTGTCAGTGTGATGGGATGCTCAGTACCTCGTTCTTGACCCGTCATCTTCGGGTTGATTGATTTTATCCGGCAGGCTCAGCAGAATGCGCCCGGCGTTGCCCAGTTGGCGCCACAGCAGATCCCAGTTCTCCTCGCGTTTGCGCGCCCGCAAGCAGCGCAGCAAGCGCACGCGGTTCGCTGTGACCTGTTCTCTGAGCATGGCGGCATTGAGGGCGTCGTCGACATTGTAGTTCTTGCCTTTGGCCAGGCATACGGGGATGATGCGGGCAATATCCACGTCAAGATCCGCGGCCACGGCGGCCAGTGCTGCGACAATCTGGATGGCTTTGGTGCCGGCCGGCGGATCAAGTTGGTAAGGCGGGTTCCACTCACGCAGCGGGCGCAGCCGGTCGATGTGAGTCATTACCACGAGCAGTGGCGGCGATCGGTGCTTGGGGTCGGCCAGCATGGCGCGCAATTGATCCAGGCGCTGGCGCTCCTGGTCGCGGTCAGGGCGATGGGCGGCGGTCACCCAGAGAATCAGGTCAGCGTCGATGGCGGTCTTTTCCAGCACCCGGCTGCCGAACAGCTCGCCGTCGAATCCCGGTGTATCAAAGATCAACCCCTGGATCTCATCATCGCGCTCGAGCCGATAGCCGACCATCTCGGTGGTGGTGTCGGGCAGCAGGTCGACAGCGGCGGTGACCTCGCCGAACAAGGCATTGATCAGACTGGACTTGCCGGCATTGGCGCGACCGAGCAGCAGGATCCGCAATGGTTCATGATCGTCGCCGTTGTCCACGGCGTCTCCAGCCAGCCGGGAATCCGGTGCATCGAGTCGGGTTCGATCTTCCAGTCGGGCCAGGCCACCGTAGAGGTCGATCGCGTGGTAGCCGAGCTTGCGAATGTATTCGCGCAGCAGCCAGGTCTGAACCCGCTCCGATCCGTGGTCGAGTAACTGGCTGCCGACCGCGCGGCGCAACTCGGCCACCGCCGCCGATTGTGGCGCGAAGATGGCCCGGGCGGCGCGGAACCAGCCTTCGTGACGCTTCAACATCGCCCGCAAACTGTTCGCCCGCGCTATCGACCCCAGGGTCAGGCGGTGGCTGAACGGAATGTTGCTGACCACCTCGTCGCGCAGTTCACGGGCTGCCCGCTCGATGATGGTCAGGGTATGCGGCAGGGTCATCTCCAGCAGGGGCTGGGCGCGGTGTGGATGGAAATGGCTGGCCACCGTCATCAGTACATGGCGTGCCAGGCGCAGCAAGGTGGCGCCATCGCTCAGCGGCCATTCGGTGACGGTGGCTTCCGAAGCCAATTGCTCAATCCGGACCCAGCATTCGTCCGCCTCCGCAGTCCAGTGCGCACCGGGCCGGGTCGTGGATCGCGGCAGGGCGCGTTGCTCGCGCACCACGGCAATGCGATTGATCGCCAGGCCCACACCTGAAGCGAGTGCGGCCGCCAGCAGCCACCAGAGCAGCAGTCCCGATTGCCACATCCACAAGGTGGCAAAAATCGGCAACACGATCAGGGGTGCAATGGTGATGGCCACGGCAATGATCCGGAGCCAGCCAAATTCCTTGACCAGATCCTTCATGGCGGCGGAGCCTCGTGCTGTTGCTGACGCAGCAGTTGACGGCCCTGGTCGAGGCCGTCGCGATAGGCCTGGCGCAAGGCCGTGGCATTGATGGCCTGGCCTTCGCGCTTCCGGCCCAGGTAAGTGCAGGCCGCCTTGCCCAGGGCGAACGTGATCGCGCCGCTGGCACTGGCTCCGAGGACCGCGCCAGCGGTTTGACCCCAGAATGGGATCAGCTTGACGAGGCTTCGCCCGGCAAGACGCGCGCCGTAGGCGGCTGCAAAGCCGGATCCCAGCAAGCCGAGGAACTCCGCACTGCTGCGCGCCGTCCAGCGTTGTTTGTAAAGGCCGGCCAGGCGGTGCAGCAAGCCGGCCTGCAAGGCCGGTACCAGCGCGAGATCAATCACCGGCAAGGCGCCGACGGTGCCGGCCGCCAGGCTGAAACCGACGATGTGAGGATGCGCGGTGCGGCTATAAAGATCGCTGATCTCCGAATCGGTGCGCAAGCGGGCTTCCAGGCCGAGCGAGGCCGCTTCTTCGATCGCGTCCCACAAGGCATCGAGCCCGTAATCGGTTGGCTCGAAGCCATCATCCGGCTGAGTAAAGTCGATCGGGACCCAGAGCACAGGACCCTTGCCGGGCACAGAGGCCAGGAACTCTCGCTGCGCGAGCAGCGTGCGACCCAATCCTTCCGGTGCGATTGTTTGCCATTCCTCATCTTGGAAGGGGTAGGGCACGACATGCTCTGCTTGTTCATCGTCGTAACCATGATGCAGGCAGGTCTGGGCAACAACGATCGGCCAGTCTGGGTGACGCTTGCGGACCTTTCGCAGTACATCCAGAACAGGTTGAGGCCGGGTCTCGGTGGCCCGGACCACGGCGATCAGCAAATGGGCCTGTTCCTCGCACAGGGCAAGGTCCTCGGATGGGTCATAGCCAACTTCACCGAAACCTCGGGTATCCAGAAAGCGCACCACCGGCACTTCCTGCGGAAAGTCATAAATGCTGGCCGTGCGGGTACAGGGGCGGAAGCCGTCGCCGATCTCGGCGCGTGAACTGCCGGTCAGTGCCTTAACAATGGATGTC
>JBGTEC010000251.1:0-10003 GCA_041747995.1 Wenzhouxiangella sp. | reverse complement strand
CCACAGCTACGCAGGCCATGGATGTTCGCATCCATCCGGCAAACGTCCGCTCATTTGCCAGTACGGTTCGATCTTCCGCCAGGTCGGTTCGGGAAGCATCGGTGTCATCGTTTCCCATTGCCGTCTTCCTTGAATTGGGACTACATGATTGTATCGTGTTGAATCTTTGTGCAGTCACAGCTAATCTGAACTTGCGCCCAATGGAGCTTTTATGCGGCTGGAACTCGACAAGCAAGTCGAAGAAAACATCTCAGACGGATTGACGTTTGCGGTCATCGTTGCAGCCATTCTGACTGCGCCGCTGACTGTGGCCTACTGGCTCGAGGTTGAAAACGTCTGGGTCGTGGCTCT
Organism: Wenzhouxiangella sp.; assembly: GCA_041747995.1. GTDB lineage: Bacteria > Pseudomonadota > Gammaproteobacteria > Xanthomonadales > Wenzhouxiangellaceae > Wenzhouxiangella. The sequence goes on along the minus strand of JBGTEC010000251.1, from coordinate 9,652 downwards.
TGACTGGCTGGTCTGGTCTGTATTCCTGGTGGAATATGCTTTTTACATGGCCATTTCCGAAAGCCGCTGGAAAACCACGAAAGAGAACTGGATGTCGATCCTGATCATTGTCTTTTCCTTTCCGCTTTTGCACGACATACTCAAGTCAACCCGCCTGATTCGCCTGCTACGCCCCGTTCCCTTGCTGCGACAGACCGCGGTGCTTCGTCAGGTTGAGCTGTTTCGCCTGTCGAATGTGCGCTCGGCTGGAAGCAAGGCCGCCATGGATGAAGCCAAGGACAGTCTGGGAAGGCAGCACTGGGCGATCCGCTTCATTGTCCGATTCGAATACTATCGTTCGCGCATCGTCACGGCGGTCCTGAAGGTGATGCCGTTCGTCAAATCCAGCACGGTGCAGGAACGCCGCGAAGCGGAGCAGTCAAAGCGCGAGGAGATGGATCATGAGGGATAAGAGCCTGCAGCCGGGCGCAGGCTCCTGGGAACGTCAGACACTGATGCCTGGTGGGTCGATACGATTGTCTTTACGATTGTCTTTACGATTTTCTTCACGATCATCTTCACGTACGCCGCGCTGATCATCCATTGGCTCTTCATCACCGAGCCGTTCATCCCGGCGTAAACGTGCATCGTCGTGGGCACGGTCGGTTTGTCGATCCATGCGATCCGTTGTCGCCTCTCCCGGCGGCGGCGGCTGCGGGGGCGGGGTTTCGGGCTCACAACCGGTGACCAGCAAGGCCGAGCCAAGCGTCAGACCGGCGATGGCAATGGTCGTGATCAGCCTTCGCGAAAGCTTTGATAAAAATCCGGAATTCATGACGTAATCACCATTTTGAATGTTGTCAGCCAGTTGATAGTTCCTGGCAGGCTCGGGTGAGCCTGCCAGGATTTGTCCACGGAACGGACTTAGTAGCCGTTGTCCATGGCGTTACCAGCCCGTGCTTGTTCCTGCTCGCGCTCCCAGGCTTCGCGATCGAACTCAGGAGCGTTTTCGAGCTCTTCACGCGTGGCATCCACGATAATCGTGAAGTCCCGATCCTCCATGTCCGGCTGATCGCCGGCAGCGGCTCCGCGGGCGCCCGGCTGCATGGTTGGATCTTCAAGCGAAATCCGGCTCCACTCGAGAGCGACCAGTTTTTCGTCGGTGTCGAGAAATTCACCAACGGAAACGACCACACCGACAGGATTACCCTGGGCATCGATGAGAACATCTTCGATGGTGCCGATTTCCTCATCTTCAATGCGACTGCGGACACTGCTGCCGACCAGGTCTTCTGTAGACATGGCTTGCAGAGTTTCATCGTCCAGGGTGCGCGGTTCTATGGCTGGATCACGGTCCTGACCCATGCGCTGATCATCCCGCATCATCGGATCATCCTGAGTGACACGGCGATCATCCCTGGTCATGGGATCGTCCTGGCGTGTGGGATCGTCGCGTAGAGCCGGATCATCGCGAGTCACGCGATCATCGGCTGGCCGGGCAGGATCCGTTGGTTGTGCCGGGCGTTCAGCCTGCTCTGGTGGGGGTGACGGCGGCGGCGGATCGGGTTCGCACGCTGTCAAGAGTAAGGTTGATCCCAGTGCAAGGCCAGTTATGGCCGCACCACCAATCAATCTTCGAAGTACCTGAACTGGAAATAATGTCTTCATGGGATTCACCTGTCCTTCAGGTCAGAGACCTGTTTGCCATTTACCCCTTCGGAATAGCCGTCCGTTGACGGCACGGATTATCGATGCGTATTGCCATGGAATGTTCCTAATCACCTCCATGGCACGTTGTATCGATGCTGCTTGCGTTGCATGTTGAAGGCGTAGATCGCCACGAGAGCCAAAATCGTGCCCAATAGAAGTCCAGCGGTCAGACGCGGACGCAACTGAGCCTCTGTATACGGGCTGATGGTATGTATCATGCTGTCCTGATCACCCAGCATCTCTCCGCCGCCGCCGGCCTGATGCAGCGCAGACGTTCCCCGGCTGGGCTGATCCTTGTCCAGCGCGGTTCGATAGAAAAGTTTAGACAGCACAAAGTCGGTCGTCTTGGGGAATAGCTTGATCATCGTGGTCTGGATGGCGCCTGCCTCCCCGATCATGATGTCGCGTTTGGGTGTCTCCGCGCTGCGCAAGATCGCCCTCGCGACAAGCTTGGGATGGTAGACGGGGTAGGGGACCTGCGACCGGGCCTCCATATTGTTCCTGGCGTGCTCTCCAAATGGGGTATGGATTCCGCTCGGCTGAATCAGCGTCAATGACACCGGCACCTTATCGTGCATCAACTCGAGTCTCAGCGAGTCGGTGAAGCCCTTGACAGCGAATTTCGACGCGGTATAGGCACTCAGAATTGGAGCGGGCAACTCCGAGGAGATCGATCCGACGTTGATGATTGCACCGCCTCGACTACGCAGATGCCTTAGGGCCTCAAGCGAGCCGTAAACCACGCCCCAATAATTGGTCTGAAACAGTCTGTGGTGATCCTCGTCGCTAAGCTCTTCAAGCTTCGAGTACACGCCGACACCGGCGTTGTTGACCCAGGTATCAAACCCGCCATGTCGTTCAACGATGGTGTCAACGACATGCTTGACCTGGTCCCGTTCACCCACATCCGCTTCGATATACTCGGCGGAACAGCCTTCTGAACGCAATTCATCGACCAGTGATGAAAGCGTTTCTGCACTTCGTGAAACCAGAATGACCCTGGCGCCACGGTCTGCCGCCATTCGTGCAGTGGTCAAACCGATTCCGGAACTGGCGCCGGTGATGACGATGGTTTGTTCGGAAAGTGACTTAAGTCGAACTTTCATGAGTGTCGCTCCTTGAAAGAGATGAAGTGATCTCGACGATTGCGCAGTTACAGGTCATGCCGCCTTGGCCTTGAAGCTGTTCTGCAGATCTTTCTTGCGCTCGCTCATCTGGTTACCGAGAGTATCCAATGCGTCTTCGTCGAGGAGGCGACGGGCTCGCGGGAACATTTCCTCCTCCTCCTCGCTCGCATGGTGCTCAATGAGCTCCTTCAACACCTTGGCTCGCCCGCCGAATTCGGCAGTGGACGGATCAGTAGCTTCAAGGTCAGGCAACACGAGCGACTCTGCCGCCCGATGTTCCTCAAGTGCTTCGAAATACAGCTTGTCATCTTCCGAGTTCTTCCCGGCTTCCTTGAAGGTCGGATAGAAAAGTTCTTCCTCAATCGTGGTATGAATTCGTAACTCGCGGGATACCTTCTCGAGGAGATCCTGTCGCTTCTTGACACCTCGATTGGTCGTGTTCGCAAGTTCACCAAGTAGTTTGCGCACTTTCTGGTGATCCTGTTCAAGCAGTTCGATCGCGTTCATAGGAATCCTTGTGAAAGCCGATATGGACAAAGAGTTCGACCGGATTAAAAACCCTGGCAGATTCAATCCACCGAATCTGCCAGGGTCGTCTTCACAGTTTTGAGTTAAAGGCGATAATCGTGGCAACAATCGTCTATCGCTGACTCAAAAAATCAGTTCCAGTCGCGTTGAAACTCAGGAGCGTTTTCCAGCGCATCCCGGGTCAGGTTGACAACAACGACAAAGTCGTCCGGGTTCACGTCTCGGAGTCTTTGCTGGTCCTGCTGCATACGGTCCCGATCGGGAGTGACGGCACCGCGAGCACCGGGCTGGACACCAACGCGGGCGGCAGTCAGACGGCCTTCATCGTCTTCGAAGGAAAGCTGAACGTTGTCCCAGCTCAGCGCCACATCCTTGTCGCCGATTCCAAGAAAGCCGCCAACAGACACGATCACAGCCAGAGGGTTACCATCGCTGTCGATCAGGATGTCTTCGATCGTGCCGATGTCTTCGTCATCGATCTGGCTCCTGACGCTGCTGCCAATCAGGTTCTCGACCGAAACGCTACCCAACGGTACAGTATTCAGGAAACCGTCGGCCGTCATGTCCAGATGGGCACGGCGAGTTTGACGATGCTGCTCCATCCGATCATGTCGCTCGCCGAACTGATCCTGCCGCTGGGTCTGGCCGATGCCCCGATCCCGATCCTGAGTATGCTGCTGCTCGGTTATCGGATCACGATCCTGTTGGCGTTCCTGTTGACCAAGATCCATGCCGAAAGCGATCCCGGGTGCGATAAATGTACAAAAAGCCAGTGTGCTAACAATCTTCATAACTATCTCCTAACATGGTTATAGCCCCTTGTTTAAAACGAGTTAAAAAAAGTTCAAATTCATGTACTTACAACTTTTCCCACGAACCTGAACCAGCGTAATTTTCTTGACGCCGGCCTATGCTGATAGTTCCTGTAATTACCAAAAACGTGCGATGGCCATCACGGTCAGTAGTGAAGGCGCCAAGTTTCATCACCATGGTGCTTTCATAGCGTGCGCTCCATAGCGCACTGTGGGAAGGTTATGCACCAGGGAGCGGGGCGTCCGTGCGGTAGGCCACAGGTTAAGGACTTCTAACCACAAGTTCGCATAATGTATATTATGTATAACTATGGATGTGAGGTTGGGGAGCTCAAAAACTATTTTTAGGTTGTTGAACTATGCGAGGCTAACCAATAGCCCAGTCGGCTGCGATCCTTCCCGGTATATTCGCCGCTATCAAAATAAGCAGCGATGATGATCGGGCTTCTGCGGGGCGGAAACGTAATTGCAATGTCATTGCACTTGTTGGTCGTTCCTTCCGTACGTCCGGTTCCGGTCTTGTTCCCGCTACGCCACTCGGCGGGAAGTCCGGCGCGAAGCCGTCTGGGGCCGGTCTTCGTGTTCTCCATCCAGCCCAGCAGGCGCTCCGGCGAGCCGCGTTGCAGAATGTCACCGGTTGTAATCCGACCGACGAGCTGCGCCATTGCCAAGGGCGAGGTGGTATCGCGAAGGTCAGCCGAAAGCACCAGGCCCAGATCGGGTTCATAGCGGTCGAGCCGCGTCACCATGTCGCCCATTTCGCGAAACTTCCCGGTGACGGCCGTCGGACCGCCCAGGCGTTTGATCAGAAGGTTGGCGGCAACACCATCGCTTATTTCCTGGGCCGCCTGCGCCAGCGCAACAATACTCATGCCGCCCATGTCGAGATTCTTGCGCGTCACAGGCGCCCAGGGCAAAAGATCGGCTTCGGAAGCGGCTCGTGGGCGTTGCTGCGCCGATCGGGGTCGTCAGCAGCGCGGTCGTCGCCACGGATGTGATCAAGAAGTAGCGTCTTGTAAACATGCAGTTGATCAGAGCCTTTGGGTTTCGAAGGTGTCGCACTGGTCGAAGCGGCCGTTTTCGAAGCCGATGCGAAACCAGCGGACGCGCTGCTCGGAGGTGCCGTGGGTGAACGAGTCGGGAACCACGGTGCCGCTGCCCTGGCGCTGTAAATTATCGTCGCCGATGGCCGCGGCCGTATTGAGAGCTTCCTCGATATCGCCCGGCTCAAGCCAGTCATGGCGCTGCTGAGCGTGGTGCGCCCAGACGCCTGAGTAGCAGTCAGCCTGGAGTTCCTGGCGCACCAGCAGGCCACCCTCGCCTTCGAGGTTACCGCCACGTCGCCGTACATCGTTGACGCGGGCGCTCACGCCGGTCAGCGTCTGGATGTGGTGGCCGACTTCGTGCGCGATGACGTAGGCTTCGGCAAAATCGCCGCCGCCGCCCAGACGGGCTTCCATCTGACGGAAGAAGCTCAGGTCGATGTAGATCTGGCGATCGCCGGGACAATAGAACGGTCCGATGGCCGAGCTGGCGGTGCCGCAAGCGGACTGGACGCGGTCCGTGAACAGCACCAGCCGCGGTGGCTCGTAGGTTTGTCCCATTTGAGAAAACAGCGCCGCCCAGACGTCCTCGGTCTCGCCGAGGATGGAGGCGACAAAGCGCGAGGCCTCGTCGTCGACCGGGGCCGGTGTTGAGCTGGTCGTGGGTGTCCCCGAACCGGTCATTTGGCTGAGTAGCCCGAGCATCTCCATCGGATTTTTGCCCATGGCCAGGCCAATAACCACAATGATAGCCACGGCCCCCAGGCTCAGGCCACCGCCTTTCGCCGCCATGCCCTGCCCGCGCCGGTCTTCGACGTTACGGCTTTTTCGCCCACGTTCCCATTTCATGTCCAGCCTCCAGGCATTTCGACTCCAAGTCTTCGGGTAGCATACTCTGAAAACTGCCGGCCAGGCCCCTCCCCCGCTCGACCAATTGTGGGCTATGGCAAAAAATCCCAGACCGCACAGGCACCGCCACCTTGCCAACGCCAATGCCCAATACAGTCGCTTGTAAGAAATTCATGATCTATCGCGACTGCTTTAGTCAACTCCAAACCGAAGTGCCGTTCCAATGAGCTCACTAATTCGCCCTGGCTACATTTCGACCGAAAGGACTGACGACTGGAAGCTGCCAGCTGGTTTCGATCCAGTTGGTAGTGCGGAGAGAAGCCAATGAGCAGCAAAAATGATTCAGAAGAGCACATCAATGTGAAGCCCGAAAGCCGGTTGCCCCGCCTAAAACGCTGGCTTCTGCTTGGCGCCAGTACACTCTGCTTAATTTCCTGGCTTGCACTCGGACTGGGTCTCGTCATGGATGCCTCGCGGAGCATGCTTCTCCTGCTGGCTGCATTCGCCGGGCTGGCTACGGAGGGTCTGTTCTGGCTGGCAGCCGCGATATTGGGTGTCACCGTCTTCCAGGCCAAACGACGGATTTGGAGCTGGTTATTCCGGCGCTCCGCGTGAGTATCCGCATATCTGCTTCCGAGATCCCATCAGCCAGGCAGCACGGCGGTTCTGGCCGAAATTTTATGCAACGTTGGGTAAAGTCAAGCGCTACTTCTTGTACTTGCCTGAAAAGGGGTTCAGATCAGGATACAACCCAACGATTTTCAGTATCGGCCCATCTTCCAAATCACCTGCAGCATGCAGCAACCCTTTTATTATCCCGACTTTCGTTTCAACATCATTTGACGATTCAGCGATAGACACTGCTCTCTCAATACTGGCGTAGGCAACCATAACCTCATCAACCACTCTCCTTGCAGTAAACTTATCCATGCTTCACTTCCCTCTGAATAAAAATCCGGCGCACCTCGTTCCCTCGGTTGTTCGTCCGCTGGGTGTCCCGAATATTGGATGAAAGGCGTTTGCGGAGAGCGCGTTGATCAGCAGGCAAGAGCGTCTGGAGCAGGAATGCGGAGCCCCGCCAGGATGACGGGGCTCGTACGCAGGTGACTTATGCCATGCCCTTCCTAATCAGGCGTAAGATCGTCTTCGGGCTGTCATCAGGCCGATAAACAAGGTCCCCAGGATCAGGGCAAGCAGGCCGAGCCAGTTGGCAACAGGCACCGGATGCGCCTCACTTTCTGAAACAGGAGTGACTACGGTATCAGTCTGCTCCGGCACCGGGTTGCCTTGCGGATCATCACCGTTGGCGATTGCCGTATTGACGATCTGTCCGGCCGCCATATCGCTCTCAGTCACCGTATAGACGCCGATCAATACACAGGTATCGCCTGGCTCGACCGTCATGCAGGTGATTGAAGACGGTGTGATCAAGTCATCGACTACCACGACATTGCTCAGCGTGGCAGTGCCATTATTGGTCGCCGTGATTGTGTACTCCAGCACGCTGCCCGACTCGATCGTCGCCGGCGCGCCCGTCAGCGCCTTGGAAATAATCAACGATGCAGTGACGACCGGATGGCTGGTCTGGCAGTCCGGGCACACTGGTTCAGGGTCGCCACCACCTTCATTGATCACCACGCTGTTTTCCACGCTGACCGTGGCAGCGGCATTGACCGTGGCGGTATAAACGAACGTGTAGCTGTCCGGCTCTGCGCCAGAGGCCAGGGTACAGGTGATGTCCTGGCCGGACGCGACGCACCCGGCCGGCAGCGCGTCGATCGTCAGACCTGAACCCAGGGTGTCGGTCAAGACCACATCCTCCGTGGTATCTCCGTCCTCTACGGTCACCGTTAGCGTATAAGTCAGGACCTGACCGGCCACGACATCAGTGCCACTGGCCGGGTCGGCGCTCTTGGATGCACTGACCTGGGGATCGAATCCCCCGACAGCCACGGTTCCGCCATCGCTATCGCTGTTGTTGCTCAGATCAGGATCCACTTCGTCAGCGACGACATCCGCTTCATTGGCGAACACACCCTCACTCTCGAGTTCTGCCTCGACCAGGATGGTAAAGCTGTCGTTGACCGCCAGGCTGGCAAGGGTACAGGGGAACTCGCCGCCGGGGCAGTCTGCTGCACCGCTGTCGGTGATTTCGAGGTTGATCAGGTTGGTCACTGTATCGTTGACCACCACATTGGTCGCAACGGACGGACCCAGGTTGGTCACCACGATGGAGAACTCGACCACTCCGCCAACCAGGTACGGGCCCTCAGTCGTCAACAGGGTCTTGACGACTTCCAGATCCGCCATCGGCGTACCGCCCGCCGTGGCCTCGTCACTGTCGGTGACCGAATCATTGTTCGGATCGGTCGCGCTCACCATCGCTGTGTTGGTGAAGCTGCCGGCAGTGATATCGTCCTGGTCGACCGTGTAACTGGCCGTACAGACCAGGGTTTCGGTCGGTGCCAGAATGGCAGGCTGGACCGGGATGCAGCTATCGATAGTCGCATCCGGATCGCTGATCATCACAGCGCTGAGGGTTACGTTGCCGGTGTTGGTCGCCGTGATCTGGTAGTTGATCTCATCACCCACATTGGCAAACGGGTCCCCGCCGGTGATCACCTTGTCCAGGCTGATATCCGGGTTCTGGTCGAGTTCGGTCGTGATCGTGTCCTCTTCCGGATCGGTCTGGTCGCTGTTGGCCGTGCCGGTGTTGACGATTTCACCCGTGTCGATGTCGGTCTGAACCACCGTGTAGGTGCCGCTCAGCATGCAGGTGCCGCCCGGCGCCAGGCTGGCGCAGATCTGCTCATCCGGGCTCAATATCGGGTCGGAGACCACCACGTTGGTCAGCGTCACGTTGCCATCGTTGGTTGCCGTGATCGTATAGGTCAGCTCGCTGCCCTCAATGATCGGGTCCGGTGCGGTGGTCAGTTCCTTGACCACACTCAGCGCAGGGTTCTGGTCGAGTTCGATCGTGACCGTGTCCTCTTCCGGTTCAGTCTGATCGCTGTCGGCCGTGCCGGTGTTGACGATTTCGCCCGTGTCGATGTCGGTTTGAACCACCGTATAGGTACCGGTCAGCACGCAGTCATCACCCACTGCCACGCTGGCGCAGCTTGCGCTGGCCGGATCCAGGATCGGGTCACTGACCATTACGTTGGTCAGCGGCACATTGCCGGTATTGGTCGCAGTGATGGTATAGGTCAGGACCGTGCCCTCGACGATCGGCGTGGCGCTTTGGTCCGTCAACGATTTCGATACCGCCAGCGCCGGGCTGCCTTCAACCGGGGTGACGACCGTGTCGGTCGCCGGATCTGTTTCATCCGAGTTGGCGGTGCCGGTGTTCTCCACCTGCCCTGCCGTTACATCGGCCGCCGTTACCGTATAGGTGCCGACCAGTACGCAGTCATCACCCACCGCCACACTGGCGCAGCTTGTGTTGGCCGGGTCCAGGATCGGATCACTGACCATTACGTTGGTCAGCGCCACATTGCCGGTATTGGTCGCGGTGATGGTATAGGTCAGGACCGTGCCCTCGACGATCGGGTTGGCGCTTTGGTCCGTCAACGATTTCGATACCGCCAGCGCCGGGCTGCCTTCG
>JBGTEC010000250.1:0-1849 GCA_041747995.1 Wenzhouxiangella sp. | reverse complement strand
GTGTTCAAGATCGTTGTCCTTGTCGCTATTGTGGTGATCATCATAAGCGGATGCGCGACTATGTCCTGGTATGGTCAGGCCATCGGCGGTCAGCTCGACCTGCTTTCCAGGCGCGAGCATATCGCACATCTGATCAATGATCCGGCCACTGACCCCCAATTGCGCTTGCGCCTGGAAACGGTATTGGAGATTCGCGATTTCGCGGTTGCCAAACTCGCTCTTCCCGACAGTGGGTCGTACACCGCCTATGCCGACCTGGAACGCGATGCCGTGGTCTGGAACGTGGTCGCCACGCCGCGCTTTTCGCTGACAACGAAGACCTGGTGCTATCCCATTGCAGGCTGCCTGTCCTACCGGGGCTACTTCAACCAGGCACGGGCAAACAGGGCCGTGGTCAGACTGGAGGAGCAGGGCTACGATGTCGCCCTCGGCCCGGCCGTGGCCTACTCGACGCTGGGCTGGTTTGCCGATCCGGTCCTCAATACCATGCTGGCCTGGGATGACGCGGTCCTGGCTGGATTCATCTTCCATGAACTGGCGCACGAAAAATTGTTCGTCAAGGGTGATACAGCCTTCAGCGAAGCCTATGCCCGGCTGGTCGAGCGTGAAGGCGTACGCCGTTGGCTGCTCGAGCGCGGGGATGAATCGGCGCTGGCCAACTGGGAAGCTAACCGCAAGATTGGTCAGGCCTTGACCGAAGTACTGCTGGAGGCTCGGCAGCGATTGATCGCTCATTACGCCCGGGAGCGGGATGAAACGGAAATGGCGGTTGGCAAGGCGGCGGAGTTTGCCCGCCTGCGATCTGAAATTGCCGAGTTGGCCGAGCGCCTGGGTACCCGACGCCTGGATCACTGGAGCCAGCGCCCATTGAACAATGCCCACCTGGCGCAAGTCGCCACTTATGAAGATGGCGTCGACGCGTTCGCCGCGCTGCTGGGCCAATGCGGCGGCGATATCACCTGTTTCCACGGTCGGGCCGCCGAACTGGCTGCGACCGATCTGGTGACCCGACGGGAGTTTTTGCGGCAATCGGGTGACCAATAACGCCCTTAAGGATTGATCATTTGGTCAGACTGTGCCACTTTACCGGGCTGAACGTGCCGTGGAACCCGCTTTGTACCGTATTTTTGCGCTCGCGCTGATATTGAGCCCAGGCTTGCCCCTGCCCGCCCTTGCCCAGGAAGTGGACGGTGACAGTGATCGGCCGGCGATGGTCTGCGTTGCCCTGGACGAAGAATCGCCGCGGCGCCAACTCGACCGGGACGGCACTTCGCCGTTGCGAATCTTCTCCGAACATTTTGAGGCTCCCGCCGAGCAGCCCATTCGCTTTTACGAGGATGTGCGGGTGGAAAAGGGGGACCAGCGTCTCGAGACCGAGGAGCTGGTCTATAACCGGGAAACCGGCCGCATCGAACTGCCCCGACTGTTGAAATACAGCGATGCGGTGATCAGCATGAGCGCTGAATCCGGCTGGGTCGAAACAGAAACTTCTCGTGGCCGCTTCGATGCCGTCGACTACCGCTTCGCACGCGGTGAGGGAAGCGGCTCGGCCAATCTGATCGAATTGCTCAGCCCGACCGAGGCGCGCGTCGAGCAGTTCACCTTCACCACCTGCGATCCGGAGAGCCCTGACTGGCAGCTCAAGGTATCGCGCGTGAACCTGGACATGGATCGCGGCCAGGGCACTGGGCGCCATGCGCGACTGGAATTCAAGGGCGTGCCAATCCTGTACGCGCCCTGGTTCAGTTTTCCGTTGGACGACCAGCGCAAGACCGGCTTCCTCTATCCCAGATTGGGCTTTTCCAGTGATGACGGGTTTGACCTGAGTGTGCCCTGGTACTGGAATATC
>JBGTEC010000249.1:0-1928 GCA_041747995.1 Wenzhouxiangella sp. | reverse complement strand
CGTTGAACGGCCGTAGCCGTGCCACAGGTAGGCGGTGGACATGACCCTCTGCACCAGGACGCCGATCGGATTGGTCTCGCCCATTTCGAATTCGTTGCGAACGACAGTCATTTCGGATTCGAGGTCGGCTTCGTCGACGATCGAATTGACCATGCGGTCGGCCTCCATCCGGATTGCCCATTCGAGGTTTTCTTCGCCTGCTGGCAGGGTCTGGAAATAATTGGTGCGCTCGTACCAGGTGGTGCCATTGGCCGAACCGCCGCGCTCGGAAATTTCGGCCTTGATGTCCTGGTGGTCCGGCGTGCCGTAGAACAGCATGTGCTCAAGCAGATGGGCCATGCCAGTTTCGCCATAGCTTTCATGCTTGGAGCCGACGAAATAGGTGATATTGATGGTCGTGGTCTGTCGGCTCTGGTCTGGCATCAGCAGAATCCGCAGGCCGGTATCCAGCTGGTATTCGCTGATTCCTTCGACCGTGGTGACATGGGTCAGGCGCTCGCTGTCGGCCAGGATGGCCATCGGAGCAAGTAAGACAAGGGCGAAAATACAGATCAGGCAAGACCGGGCTGATCGAGGCATGCAGCCACTCCTGTTGAGAATGTTGGTGTTGGTAACGGGCGGACGATTTTTATCCTGTCCGGTGCCCACGCCTTTCTATGATACCCCAACCCGTTCAGAGTTCACTGTGCGCATAGACATGGATCGCTATTCGCCCGCCTCGTCGCCCCACAGGGCTTGCAGGCGTTGGTCGCGCCCGCAGCGCCAGCGATAATAGCGGTAGCGGGTCGGGTTTTTCAGGTAGTAGTCCTGGTGGTATGACTCGGCCGGGTAGAATGATTCAAACTCGATCACGCGCGTATCGATCGGTTGATCGGACAACCCGTAACCGGCCACGTGCTCCACCGATGCCCGCGCCTGTTCGTGCTGCTCGGCTCCGTGGGCGAAAATGGCCGAACGATACATCGGGCCACGGTCACAGAACTGACCGTCGGCCTGAAAGGGGTCGATATTGCGCCAGAATATGTGCAAAAGCTGCTCGTAACTGACCCGGGCCGGATCGTAAAGCACCTGGACGACCTCCAGATGGCCCGTGCGGCCACCCATCACCTGGTCATAAGACGGGTTGGGGACCTGTCCGCCGCTGAATCCGGAGATGGTCTCGATTACCCCCTCGATTCGGTCGTACGGTGGTTCCATGCACCAGAAACAGCCGCCGGCAAAGGTGGCCCGCGCCAGGCCAGGCTCATCCTCCGCTGCCACGGACGGTACCAGAATTGCCATTGCGAAAATGGCCATTGAGACCAGGGCCAGGATCCTGGCGCCAACTAGTTTTTTCATTTGTAGTCCCTGCACGATGCGAGCGGCTCAGCGGTCAGCTTGTCGCAAGGCCGGCAAGGGCTGGCCGGCGGGGATGAATTCAAGCGCCACGCCATTGTTGCACCAGCGCTGCCCGCTCGGCGGGGGACCGTCATTGAACACATGGCCCTGATGCCCGCCGCAGCGCGCGCAATGGTATTCGGTGCGTGGAATGATCATCCGGAAATCACGCCGGGTGCCCACATGGTCAGGCTCGGCCGGCTGCCAGAAGCTGGGCCAGCCGGTCCCGGAATCGAACTTGTGCGTACTGGAAAACAGCACCAGGTTGCAGCCAGCGCAGATGTAGGCGCCCTCACCGTATTCTTTGTCCAGGGGGCTGGAAAAAGGCCGCTCCGTACCCTCACGCCGCAGTACCCGATACTGCTCATCAGTCAGAATGTCCCGCCACTGCCGCTCGCTCAGTTCCAGCGCCTCAAACGACAGCCTGCTGTCAGCGGCCGCCATTTCACTACGACATCCCGCCAGCCAGATGGCCGGCAAGGCCAGGGCAGCAGTCGCCAGCAGTCGCCGACGACCAGGCAGATGGGGTTTTCGAAAACGGCTCATATCAG